>DNPI01000158.1 GCA_003501525.1 Planctomycetota bacterium | reverse complement strand
CCGCTGCGGCTCAACTCTCGACGAAATGGCACCGCCTTATTTTCGGTCCAATAATTGTTCTCTTGGCAACCTCCTCCTTTCTAGGGGCAAGTAAATGGAAGAATGAAGAGACTCTTTATTCGTGGGCCATGGAAGTTTCTCCAAATACGATGACCCCGCGACTGGAGTACGGGCGAATGCTGTTGGATAAAGCACAAGACCTACCCGAGGGAAACCCCGAACGTTTGCAGCTCTGTGAAAAGGCACTAGGAATCTATGAAGAGAGCTTAGAAGTCAACCCTGACAAATGGCTAGTAACTGCTCTCGATCGCGAACGAGGGAATGTCGGCCTAGGTAATGCGCTTCTAATAGGAGGAGATTTAAAAACAGCCGAACTCGTCTTTCGAAAAATCCTCCACGATCCTGACGGAGGCGGGTATCCCTATTCAGCTGAAGCGCACCAAGGACTAGGGGCGGTTCTCTTATCTCGCGGAGAAGATGTTGGCCGCAGAGCAATCCATGAGAGCGACCCTCTACTGCAAGACCAAGCAGAAAAGATGTGGAAAGAGTCGCTCAGCCATTATTCCCAAGCCATTGAATTACAGCCCCTTCTCCACGGCGCCCGGTATGGCTTAGGAGCATCCTTGGCCTTTCTTGGTAAGTATGAAGAAGCACTCCCGCACTTCGAGCACACTTTTTCTATCAACCCGGAAAATTTCGAGTTCGCTCGAGGCTTAGCAGAAGTACAAGGCACACTAGGGAAAATGCACTCTGCAATCCGCACGCTCGAAGCTCACTTAGCCTTAGTTCCTTCAGCGCCATATCGAGGTCAATTAGCAAAAACTGTCGCACAGCTTGAAGAACAAATGCGCAACATACAGACGAAACAACCTTAAAACGAGCGACCTCTACACTGCACACTCATGAACCCCCTCGAAGAATCTATTGCCAAAGTTTGGGCTGGAGAGAGGCTCACCCCGAAGGAAGCCGTTCGATTGCACAAAGAGGCCGAATTGTCGCTCTTGGCAACCCTAGCCGATGAAATTCGACGGCGCAAACACCCCGAAAACATTGTTACTTACATTATCGACCGCAATCTGAATCCAACAAATGTTTGTGTGACTGACTGCGGGTTTTGTGCTTTTTACGCCAAGCCAGGGGATGAAGCAAAAGCATGGCTTCTGGATAGAGAAACCATATATGCGAAGATTCAAGAAACCGTTGATGTCGGTGGAGTGCAGATTCTGATGCAAGGCGGACATCACCCCGAGCTTGGAGTCGAATGGTTCGAAAATCTTTTAGGTGATATTAAATCCAGATGGCCGGATCTCCATCTCCATGCCATGTCTCCACCTGAAATCGAACATTTATCGCGCGTCTCCAAGATTACAACTCAGGAAGTTCTAGAGAAGCTGCAGCTTGCTGGAATGGACTCAATGCCTGGAGGCGGAGCAGAAATACTAGTAGATAGGGTGCGGGAACTTATAGCCCCCCGTAAAACTAAAAGCACAGAGTGGCTAAAAATCACAGAAGAAGCTCATCAGTTGGGGATGAAAACTACGGCCACCATGATGTTCGGCCACGTTGAAACCATTGAAGAAAGAGTCGAGCATCTCAGCCAACTCCGTGCTCTTCAAGATCGCACAGGAGGATTTACTGCCTTTATTGACTGGACTTTCCAGCCAGGAGGGAACCCGCTGGGCGAAAAACTTGCGGCAGAGGGCTGGAAGAAATCCACCCACGTGGAATATCTGCGCACAACCGCAATCGCCCGTATCTTCCTGGACAACTTCAACAATCTTCAAGCCAGCTTCGTCACTCAAGGATCCGAAGCGGCAGCACTCTCTCTACGAATGGGGGTCAACGATTTTGGGAGCGCGATGCTGGAAGAAAATGTTGTCTCAGCCGCTGGGTGCTCGGAATTAGTCGCACTTCAAGACATGGAAACAAAAATTAGAGAAGCAGGATTCACTCCGAGACAACGCAATCAGCGCTACGAAATCATCGATGTGCGAGGTTTAACACCACATGTCGATCAAAAAGAGACAACACTTTCTACTCCGCCCGTGGTGCCGTTTGGACAATAAGTTCGCGGCGATAACGGTCAAAAAGCGTTGATTTAGAAACCATTCCTAAGAAGGAACCGTCATCCTTCACAACGGGCAACACCCAAGAGCCGGATTCTTCAAACAATCCCAAAGCTGACTGCAAACTTTCACTCTCTCCAATACGTGGGATTTCGGACTCCATTGCCGCTTCTACTGGAGTCAGCCTTCGAAGGTCCGGGTCGAGAATGATTCCCCGCAACGTTGTAATGTCCAACATCCCTAACAACCTATTGCTGGAATCCAAAACAGCAAAATGATTGCGACGAGTTTTTGGCAAAAGAGCCGCCAAATCCTCGAGCGTGGCACCCTCAGAGATTGATGGAGCATCAGAATCTAAAATTTCCGTGACCTGAAAATCTGCCAAAATGCGCCGATCGGTACCAGGCCTCAAAAGGCGGCCCTCTTCTGCCAGATTCCACGTGTAGAAAGAATGGCGCAAGAAACTCCTTGAGACTAGAGCGCTAATCGCTGAGACAAGAACAAGTGGAAGGACTTGGTCCCATCCATCGGCTGTCTCGAGCACTAGAAAAATACCCGTGAACGGAGCTTGCATGGCACCAGCAACGCACCCCGCCATAGCAAGAAGAGCAAAAAACCCTGGGTCCGCAGCCCAGTCACCCCATCCACTCAAAAAAGTTCCAAACCCTTGACCAAGAATTGCTCCAAGCACCAAAGAGGGCGCAAAAATCCCACCGGGAGCTCTGGTCCCTAAAGTAGCCGCCGTTGCAAAAAACTTTGCAGCCAACATCCCCAAAAGGACCCAGGGCCCAGTGGCATTCAAACCAGACAGAGCCTGCTTTACAACCCCATAGCCCTCGCCAATAGCAGAAGGAGATGCGAGACCAATTAAACCGACCACTAACCCTCCGAAAGCCGCCACGAAACACATGCTCAGGGCCCCACGCTTATCGTTTACGCGGGCTATGGATTCAACCTTGAAAATAGTGCGCACCAAAGCCACTGAAAGTAAACCGCACAGGGCACCGAGTAATACGCTCCAACCTAAATCAGTACTCCCCCATTCATAGGTTCCTGCAACAAAAGCGCCTTCTGAGCCGAGAACCGCTCTTCCAATTTCAGTCGCAACAATTGCACTAAGCGCCAAGGGGATTACAGAAACGAGTGTCCATTCCGCCAAAACGACTTCACCTGCAAAAATAAGTCCAGTAAGCGGAGCGTTAAATATCGCTCCGATGCCGCCTGCAACTCCACATGCCAACAGAAGAGTTCGCTGCCTCTGGGCAACGCGGGCGACACCGCCTACAGCACTACCAACCGCCGCAGCGCTGAATGCTGTGGGACCTTCCAAACCAGCTGAGCCTCCACTTGCCACATTGACTAATGAACCGACTAAGCGGCTAATGATTGACTTGCGAGGCAAAAACCCTCCTTTACTAGTTACCGCTTCGAGCACCGAGGACATCCCATGCCCCCCTCTTTCTTTGAATCCAACCCGGATTACCCAAACAGAAACAAAAGCTCCAACTGCAGGTAACAAGAAGCCCAAAGGGAAATCCCGCATCGGGCTCAAAGCATCAAAGAGGCGATGCACTCCACCACGAAGCACTACCGCAACGCCAGAACTGGCTACACCAACTAATGCCGCAAGGCCAGCAAGAATCCAGAGGTCAGCTCGGGCCCCATGAGTGTGATGCACTTTATCTCGATTCATAGCACTTCCGGCTCGATGGAATCCAGCGCTTCGAATATCTTCTCATCAGATGCTCTCTCGCTGAGAAGGGCATCAAAATCCTGATGCCTCAGAAGAAAAGCGACACGCGAAAGTATCTGGAGATGGCCAGCTGAATCCGGGTTCACAAGGAGAATCAAAGTGCCAACTTTTTCGCCGTCTAAAGCTCCCCAGTCAAGTCGGGATTGAAGAAATCCGACCGCAGCAAAAGAGTGGTCAAAAAAATCTGTGGAAGGCTTCCGAGGATGCGGGAGAGCCACTCCTTTTCCGAGGCCTGTCGAAGCCAACGCTTCTCTCGCGAGAAGTTGCTCCAGCAATTGTGAGCGCTGGCTCGCTCCCGGCGCCGAGAGCTCTTCGAGGAATGCACCAAGTGCAGAAGCGATATCGGTCCCTCCAATATCGCGGTGAATGCCCCCTTTCCTAAGCGCAGTAGAAAATGGACGGCCGCCGGGAATATCGGAAGCGGGCGATTCAAGCTCTCCTACAAGTTGAAGCCCGTGCTCTCGGGCCCACGCGCCCAGTTCATCGGGGTCAAAGTGAAATTCTCCGCTTGGTCGCATCGAACCTAGCGAACCTTGATGAGCCCAGCGACGCACCGTGTCGGGGGAAACCCCGAGCATTGCAGCAGCCGCATTAAGGTCCATAGGCATAGGTAGGTTAGATGGGGGGGAATTGTAGACTAGTCCAACATGAAGCTTGCCCTATCTGAGCTAGAAGAACGAGCAGAGAGTGCTGGTTTAAGTAATGTGGCCACAAAAGTGCAAAGTGGAGAACGACTTAGTAGCACAGACGGCTTAGCCCTGTATCAAACCTCAGACCTGCCATTGCTTGGGCTTCTTGCTGATCAAGTGCGCGAGAAAATACACGGTGACACCTGCTTCTACAACGTCAACATTCACATTAATTACACAAATTGGTGCAACAAGTTCTGCACTTTTTGCGCATTCCAGCGGCGACCCAAGGATGACGGGGCTTATTGCATGAGTCCGGAACAAATCCACGATGCCCTCAAAGATGCCAACCCAGAAGCCACAGAAGTGCATATGGTCGCTGGAGTTTGGCCCGCCTTGGAATACGATTATTTTCTCGACATTCTGAGAGCCGCAAAGAGTGCACGACCGGATATTCACATCAAAGCTTTTACTATGGTGGAGATTGACCAAATCGTCAAAAGTTCTGGAAAACCTCTGAATGACGTTCTGCACGAGCTAAAGGAGGCAGGACTAGATTCACTCCCAGGCGGAGGAGCCGAGATATTCAGCGAGAGAGTGCGACAGGAACTCTATCCTCAAAAAATGGGAGCAGAGCGATGGCTAGAGCTTGCAAAGGCAATCCATCGAGCAGGCTTCCGAACTAACTGCACCATGCTTTATGGCATGACCGAAACCCTCGACGAGAGAGTAGATCATTTAGACCGCCTTCGCGACCTTCAGGACGAGACTGGAGGTTTTCAGGCGTATATACCGCTTGCCTTTCATCCGGCTAACACCGGACTTGAGCATCTACCGTTCCCCAGTCCAGACGAAAGGCTCCGTTCAATCGCCATTGGGCGACTTTTCCTGGACAATGTCCCCCACATCAAAGCCTATTGGGTAATGCTAGGAATTGCTGTAGCTCAAACTTCGCTCACCTGGGGCGCAAACGATTTAGACGGAACTGTTTCACAAGAACGCATATATCACGACGCCGGGGCAGACACGCCCGAAGTGCTCTCTAGAGAGCGACTCCACCATCTCATTAGAGAAGCAGGCAGAATTCCGGTTGAACGCGACACCCTTTACCGCCCCATCGCGAGTTAACCTTTGCTAACCGTCGGCGTCGTTCCCTTTCTCGTCGGGAAACCCCTAGTTCAAGGACTGGACCAGAACCCGGACATCCAATTAGTGGAAGACAGTCCTGCAAACCTTGGGGCAAAACTAAGAGAGGGACTTGTAGACACAGCCTTGGCTTCTTCTGTTTTCGCATTAGGGAACGCACCACTACCTTTTTGGACAGAAGGCCCTCTAGTCGCTTGCGACGGCCCAGCGCGCTCGGTACTCATTCTGATGCGACCGGGACTCTCGTCTCCAGCAGCGATACAAACTCTTCACTTAGATCCCACAAGCCGAACAGGCAGAGAATTAGCTCTAATTGTTCTAGCAGAAAATTATGGTTCACGACCTGTACTACAGGAAACACCTAGCGGAGAAAATCCATTTGATGCTGGAACAGATGCGATTCAAATTATCGGCGATGCCGCCTTACTATCTCGCCGGAAAATAGACCAAGGATGGACAATCCTGGATTTGGGCGAAGAATGGAAAAAACTAACCCAGCTCCCTTTTGTTTTTGCTGGCTGGCTAGGACGACCAGGATTCGATCCCAGTGGAATCGGAGATATTTTTAATGATGCCTTAGAGCAAGGTCTCGCAGCGCGCCACCATCTCGCTAAAGTCGCCGCCAACGATTTAAATGTCCCTGAGGGCGAAATACAGCGCTATTTGTTTGATGATATGAAGTTTCGGCTCCCGCCAGGCAAAGCTGTAGAAGCCCTAAGGACTTTCGACCAATTACGGCCTGTTCCTGTTACTTAGCGACGCCTCATTGTCCGCCCCGGCTCTCCACCAAAAACTCCAACTACCGGGAAATGGTCAGCGATTTCTTCGAGTTTAATATTGGGTAAGGCAGTGACTACAGATGCTTCGATTAAAACTTCTGCAAGGGCTGGCGTAAGGAGAAGGTAGTCGATACGCGACAGATACGGTTCTCGGTTATAGGTCACTGATTCGGTCCCAGCACACGCATCAATCAAACCTGAATCAAAAAGCACCTGCATTGTCTTTTCTTCCGGGATTTCATTGAAATCCCCAGCAACGATGGCCCGGATTCCGGGACGCCGCTTGCGCGCTCCGCTAATCACTTCGGCAATAGCTCGTGCTTCCGACTCTCTGACCAAATCTGCCTGTTCACCGCCATGTTGGGATTTAAGGTGCACGACATAAATGTCTCCCATAAACGGCTCATAGAGGCTGACCCGAAGAAGATCTCGACGAAATCGCTGTTCATGGCCTGCAGCATCCTGGAAGCGCAAATGGCGAAATGTGCTGACCTCCCCCACTGGAATTCGCGATAGGAGTGCCACATCTATGCCACGTGAGTCGTTTCCCTCAAGAAGAACGACCTCATAACCAGCATCAGGAAGGAATTCCTCCACCCATGCTTGTAAAAGAAATCGATTCTCTACTTCCTGAAGACAAACGACATCGGCATCCAAAACACGTAAAACCTGAGCTAAACGCGCGCGCCGAGATTCAGTGGTAAAGCGAGGAGTAGTAATTTCGTCTCGTCGATAGGGGTCATCCCAAACATCGAAGAAATTCTCCACATTCCAACTCACAATTTTGACCGTTGGGGCTTCATCCTGAAAAGGTAAAGAGAGAGGCAATAAAAGTAGAAAGCAATTCATGAATCTAAAACCACTAACTGGGCTGGGCTCTCAACAATGATTTCTGGGATATCTCGATAAATTTTGATTCTGCCCGAAACACGAACCTTGTGGTCCGCAAAAAGGGCTTCGGGTGGAGCCGAATAGTCACCAAAAGAAGAAGCGAAAATTACAGCAGTAAACGTTTTCTCTTCATAGGGGCCGAATCCGAGGAAACAAGCTTTACCACTGTTGTGGACTCGGACTATTTCTCCTTCCACCGCCACTACCTTCCCTACCCAATCGCGTGCTTCCTCCCAGCCAATCGTAGCCTCTACCTCCGGAGGAGTATCGAGTCTCGGCCACGGCTGCAGTTCAAAGGACGCAGCCGGTATCTTGGCCACCGCATCAGAGGAAGATCGAATAGCGATTGTTTCAAGTTCGTCGGCGAACAGTAGTTCTTGCTCGCCTTGGAATCGATCACAACCAATTAGAAAGAGACAAGCAAGCCCATACCTGAGACCTTTCACCATCAATTAACACTCTCCTGCCAAGCAGCAAGAGCACGAGATACCGCTTCATCTCCAGATACCACTTCTGAGTCTCCGCCTGAGCGCAAACTCCATTCGACTTGGCCATCTACGGCATTTCTTCCCACCACAATACGAAGCGGGATGCCCACCAAATCGGCGTCCTTAAAGCGAGCGCCCGGATTGAGCTTGGGGCGGTCGTCCCAAAGGACATCGATACCCGCAGCCTCTAGCTTTTCATATATAGATTGAGCCAAATTGTCCTGAACATCATCTCCCGGCTGAAGCTGTAACAATGCCACTGAATAGGGAGCGATAGGAAGCGGCCAAATCATTCCAGAATCATCATTGCCCTGTTCCACAGCTGCAGCTGCAGTTCGAGAAACGCCTAGCCCGTAGCAGCCCATCCAGATTGGCTGGCGGTCCTGATTCTCGTCCGTAAAAACCGCATCCATTGACTCCGAATATTTAGTACCCAATTGGAAAATATGGCCCACTTCAATCCCACGCGTAATCTCAATGGTGCCCTCGCCATCAGCGGTCGCATCACCTTCTTGAACCAAACCTAAGTCGAGTGTCTCTGGTTGATCGATATCGCGACCGAACCAAACATCAAGAAGATGTACATCTGTCTCGTTAGCTCCACAAAGGAAGCCCTCAACGCCCTGCACCGAAGAATCCGCAAGGAGGCGAACGCTCGATGGCAACCCAATAGGCCCAGCAAAGCCTGGTGATGCACCTGTAATTTCAGTCACGCTCTTCTCATTCGCCAATTCAAGGTGTAAGGCGTCAAGGTAATTGAGCAGTTTCACCTCATTCAACTCCCTATCACCTCGGCAAAGAATCGCGATTACTTGCTCTTTTTCCGGCCACTGCACTTTATACAGAACGGTTTTCAGCATCCGTGCAAGTGGGATCTCAGGAAAAATTTCTACCAAATCGTCACAAGATTTCGCATCGGGCGTCGGCTCCTTATGCATTTCAACCTTCTCCGGAGCACTCGGAGAGGATGGGATGGTAGAGGTTGCACGCTCTAGATTTGCTGCGTATCCAGTTTTCCGGCACACAGCAATGGCATCTTCTCCCGACTCGGCATCAACCATGAATTCTTCGGAAGCTGACCCGCCAATTGCACCTGAATCAGCCTGAACAGCTGTAAACCTCAAGCCACACCGACTAAAAGCCCTCTCATAGACCCCACGCATTACTTCATATGAAGCCGCCATCGCATCCGCACTTGCATCGAAGGAGTAGGCATCCTTCATAAGGAATTCGCGACCACGCATCACGCCAAACCGAGGTCGGATTTCATCCCGAAACTTCGTTTGGATTTGATAAAGATGAATAGGCAGCTGCTTGTGGGATTGAATTCGAGAACGAACAAAATCAGTAACTACTTCCTCATGAGTCGGACCTAAACAAACCTCTGACCCCTTTCTATCAGCCATGTGGAAAAGAATCCCCTCGGTGGTGTATCGCTCCCATCTACCGCTTTCATCCCAAAGTTCTCGAGGCTGCATGGCAGGCATAAAAAGTTCCTGATACCCCACAGCATCCAGCTCCTCCCTGACAATGGTTTCTATCTTTGAGAGTACTCGTTTAAAA
>DNPI01000110.1 GCA_003501525.1 Planctomycetota bacterium | reverse complement strand
CGCGTGCTTCTTGTTACCGATCCTTCTACTGGCTTCGGCCAGTTTGGGAAGTTGCGATAACATCGGGAGTCTGTGGACACCGGGTGGAGGCAGTAATGAAGGAGGAGGTGGAGCAGAAGATCCGGGCCCTTCTTCGGCTCCCTTCGACGGGGCATTACTTGTTTCAGGTAGACCGCGAGTTTCGAGCATTGCCCCAGCTAACGGCAGTCTCGACATTGATGCTCAAGGCTGCGTCGCACTGTGGTTCTCGGAATCTCTGCAGAGGAACACGGTTACCACACTTACGGTTAGTTTGCGTGTTCAGGGGACGACTTCGACATTGGGCTATTCCGGAACGTGGTTTTGCGGAGATCGACTGCTTGTTATGGCACCTTCGGTTCCTTTAATACCGGCGACAACTTACGAGGTCACCGCGACTACTGACGTTACTGATATCGATGGGCAACGCCTTTCGATTCCAGCATCAGGGCTATTGGGTTCCTTTACTACTCATCCGCTTGCTTCTGGAGTACCTCCGCAGGTTCTCGGAAGCTTTCCAGCGGAGGGTGCGGAAGACGTTCCAAACGATCATTCCGTAGTAGTGGTTTTTTCAAAGCCCATACTGTTTTCTTCTTTGGGGGGCGGGGCTGTAAGCATTCGCCGGGGAGATAGCACTGATGCTTCCTTTTTGACGCCAACAGTTTCCCAGGTTGGCGGGAGAGTGGTGGAGTACGAGCACAGTGGCGATTCACTGGACCTGAATGAAACCCTTACCTTTTTAGTGGCTGATACGGTTCTTGATACAGAATTCGAACCTAATCCGCTCTCTGCCGATTGGTCTGCAACTTGGGAGAGTCTGGATTTTGGCCGCCCTGAATCTCTAGATTTAGGACTTGAGCCAGCGGTTAATTTAAATAACTTGACGGCGTTCCCGGTGGATGTTGACCTTGGTTCTGCATCGCTTGCCACGGATACGGTTCAGTTGCGCTTCCACGAATCCCCGGGTGAATCTTCTGTGGATTCGAGCCTTGCTGCTGCGGCTGATGGCGCGAGCACAGTTTCTTTTAATGTGGATTTGTCAGATGGCCAGAGTGCTCCAGTGCTTTCGGAGGGGAATTTGTCGCTTGGCACTTGGGTCACTCGTCAGGGCTTGTCGACTACCGCAGTGGTGAACAGTGCCGTTGAGTTGGATGTGACCCCGCCAAGCTTGACACGATTTGGCCCTCCTTTTGCTTTCTCTCCAGGAACTTTTTTGACAGATTTGCCTGAGCTGCGTCCTTACGGATTGGCTGATGACGAAATTCGTTCAGTGCGTGCCTTAGAAGGTGTTGGTCAGGATTTCACTCGCTCTCTGCCTTCTATTGCCCAAGCATTGGAGCTTGAATCTAGTTTCTTTATAGGCCCCCCTTTGACAATGACGGCAATTCAAAAGTTTTCCTTTGCCGAAGTAGATTTCTCCGTCGAATTGACCGACTCGAATGGGAATCTGATGGCAGATGTGACCGCCGGTAGGGTCGAGTTTCGAGGGTGGTTGGGAGACCAATCTTTGTCGACAACGGGAGCCCTGGACTTGATGGGATTTGATGCCCGTTCACTCCTTCCTGTTATTGGTGCTGATGTGCGCCTTGAGAATCTTGGTGGAGCGGATGTAGTTGAAACTACAACAGATGTAGATGGAACGCTTGTAGGCGGAGCGGTGTCCCGAACAGGTCCTCAGGTTGTTTCACTTGTTCACCCCTCCTTTCGTACGACGACATTTGTTGGATTGGATTGCACGTTAGCCTCTTTGCCTTTGGCGCAGGTTTTTGACGACACCCAATTTACGGCTCCAGTCGCTGAAGGTGTGTCAGGAGGGGAAGTGCGGTTAGCAAGCCCACTGCTTCGGGCGGGGCGAGAAGATCGGCTCGATGGGTTCCACGACGACGACCTCCCATTTGGTTTTGGAACAGCTATTGGTGTTCGTCCTGACCGTCCCGGTTGGTTTGCGGGTTTGCATCGCGACACGTCAGGCTCAGGCGCGTTCACCCGCTCTGGTCTTGATCCGAGAAATCTTGTTCAGCCTGCGAGTACGTCAGTAGGAGGGCTCATCCCAATCCTGGGGCTTACGGAGCATCTAAACGTGGTCACCCACAACGTTCCTTCCTTTAGTTTGGGTGGTGGGCTGGCGACCACTGACGATTCGACTTTGGCACCCGTTTATAGGATTCCTGGCATTGTTGGTGTTGCTCCGGTGGGTACTGGTGCAACTAATGGTGCTGGTATTGACTTCGAAGAAATAGTCACCCTTAGTGCTGCTGCGGTCCAAGAAGACCCAGGAATTGTTTCCTCTCTCCAGGTGCAGGCTAGGGGGAGAGATTCCTCAGCGGACGAGACGGCGCTTGTGCGTGCCTTGCCAACAGCGCCTTCGCTTACTCTCCCTGACATCCCTAGGCCCCAGGTGCTTGGCTTCTCAACGGGCTTCCCAATTACCCTTCAGTGGGATGATTCACTCGGTAGCTCTGCAGGGGTTTATCGCTTGCTTTTGACCGATGGCTCAGCCGAGTGGGAGATTTGGGCGGGTGCAACTGCTGCTTCAGGCTCTTTCCTCCTCCCGGATTTTTCCGTTGCGCCTCTCGATACTCAGCCTGGCGCAACTTGGAGTTTGCGTGTTCAGGCTTTTGGTATGAGTCCGGGATTTACAGAAGGGGCTGGTTGGTTTTTTACAGATATCCAAGCTCAACTTTTGAATTGGGCGGAGTCGGCCGAAGTCGAAATTTTGACTTTCCAGTAATCTAGAAGCGAACCCACTTGCCGTTCTCTGAGGCTGATTGCAGTACGGCTTCTATGAACCGTACGCCCCTGACGCCGTCAGCAGCTGTCGGGAAATCCCCAGAGGTGATATCTTCCCTTTGAATTGCAGCGGCGAATCCTCGGTAAAGGTTGGCAAAACCTTCCAGGTATCCTTCCGGATGACCAGACGGAATGCGACCTAATTTCTGGGAAGCGGGAGAGAGATAGGCATTCCCGGTCCTCCGCACTTCAGAGGGGCTTTCTTTGCGGTGTACGAGTAAATCATTAGGGTGCTCTTGATCCCATTCAATGCCGCCTTCAGTTCCATAGATTCGCAATCGCAGACCATTTTCTCGACCGGCGCATACCTGACTACAGAAAATTGATCCGGTTGCCCCGTTTTCCATCTCGACTAAGACCATTGCGTCGTCATCTAGTTCTCGACCTTCGACGAACGTTTCGACGCGGCCAGCTAGCCGTGTCACCGGTTTCCCAATGACATGTTCGAGCAGATTAAAGGCATGTGTGCCAATGTCTCCCAAGGCCCCCCCTGGGCCGGATCGAGAGGGGTCGGTTCTCCATTCAGCTTGCTTCTGCCCGGTTGTTTCTAATGGGTCAGTCAGCCAACCCTGGAGGTATTCGGCGTAGGCTTTGCGCACTGTGCCGATAGCTCCACCTTGCACCAGCTCACAGGCTTCACGCACCATTGGGTAACCGGTGTAATTGTGAGTGAGTGCGAAGATTTTCCCGGTTTCATTTGCTACGGATTCCATTTCCAGAGCTAATTCAGAAGAGGTTGTCATGGGTTTATCGCAAATGACATGGAATCCTGCCCGCATTGCGGCTATTGCTGGTGGATGATGAAGATGGTTGGGCGTGACAATGCTTACAGCGTGTATGCGGGTCTCTTGTGGCAAGGAAGCCTCCTTTTCCAGCATTACTTCCCAATTCGAATAAACACGCTTCGGATCTAGTCCAAGCTCCTGACCCGTTTCGGCACTTTTATCTGCATCAGATGAAAAAGCGCCTGCAGTCAGCTCGAAAGCGCGATCCATTTCCGCCGCCAATCGATGCACGGCTCCGATGAAGGCCCCAGGGCCGCCACCAATCATTCCGAGACGTAATTCGCGATTTGTACTCATTCGTCAAGTCCTAGCATTCGGCGATTGGCGCCGGTGTCACGGTCGGAATCAGCAAAGTCATCGAATGATCCCGCAGCCACTTCGATGATTTGGTTTGCAATGAATTCGGCCCCTTCCGCTGCTCCAACCAAATTGTCCTTGTAGGCACATTCCCATTCGAGAACGGCCCATCCAGGGAAGTTGTAGCGAGCAAGCTTCGTGAATATCCCGTTCCAATCAGTTTGTCCGTCGCCAAGCGAGCGGAAGCGCCCGGCTCTCTCGCCCCAAGGTAAATAGCCACCGTAGACCCCAGTTCGGCCGTCAGGCCGAAATTCAGCATCTTTGACGTGGAACATCTTTATTCGGTCGTGATAGCGATCGATGAAGTCCAGGTAGTCGAGACACTGAAGAACGAAGTGCGAGGGGTCGTAGAGGATGTTGGCCCGTGAGTGTCCGTCTACTTCTTCTAAAAACCGTTCCCACGTGGCGCCGTCATGAAGGTCTTCGCCAGGGTGGATTTCAAAGCACAGATCGACTCCGCAGTCTTCAGCTTCATCCAAAATTGGTTTCCAGCGGCGGCCCAATTCAGCGAAAGCTTCTTCAATTAAACCATCTGGCCGCGGAGGCCAAGGATAGAAGAACGGCCAGGCGAGTGCTCCTGAGAAAGTGACGCTGGATTCTAGCCCTAGGTTTTCCGAAGCTCTGAGCGACTGTTTAACCTGATTGATTGCCCACTCTGTTCGAGCGCTCGAGTTGCCTCGCACCTCTTCGGGTGCAAAACCATCGAACATCTCATTTACAGCCGGGTGGACAGCGACTAATTGGCCCTGAAGGTGTGTCGCAAGTTCTGAGGGTTCAATGCCGTGGGCATCGAGTTTTGCACGCCAATCATCGCAGTAGTCCTTTGATTCAGCTGCTTGTGCAATATCAATGGCTCGTGAGTCCCAAGTAGGGATTTGAAGCCCTTTAAACCCAAGCCCGGCTGCCCATTCTGCTGCAGTGTCGATGTTGTCAAAAGGTGGATCATCGCCCATGTATTGAGCGAGAAAAATTGCGGGGCCCTTGATAGTTTTCATGCCGAGCAGATTTTGAGGTTGCGCAAAGAATCCATCCAGCTTAGTCGTTGGAAGAATCAAAAAAGCTTCCGGTTGCTACCCTTCGCGCTGTGAAAGTTTTCTTACTGGCCACGCTCGATACAAAGGGTCCTGAAGCGAAATACGTCAGAGATAAATTGATGTCTGAGGGTGTTGAGGTGGCTTTGGTTGATACAGGTTGCCTTGGAAATGCCAAGGTGAAGGCGGATATTCCTCGTGAAGAAGTGTTCCAGGCTGCGGGAGTGACCCTTGAAGAAATGCAGAAACAAGGTGAA
>DNPI01000178.1:1582-3152 GCA_003501525.1 Planctomycetota bacterium | reverse complement strand
ATGAAAGGACTTGGCCATTGAAAGGGGGCAAGGTAGTTGAGGCTGGTGGAACTATCTACATGATTACTGGGGGTGGCGGGGGAGGGTTGGAAACGCCGGGTCCAATTCGTCCCTGGTTCCAAAACAATGTCCGGAGGGGCCATCACTGGTGTTATGTAGCCATCAATGGTGGCACTTTGGAGATGAAAGCTTTCGACCTCGAGGGTCGTCTCTTTGATTTCATGACCCTAAAGAAGCGTTGAGGTTGATGGATATTGTCGCTTTTCGTGAGAGCGTGAAGACGGGGGACCTGCTAGAGGAGATTGGGTTGGAACTACAGTCTCTTTACATGGATGGGCAAGGAAATTGGGAGGCGGCCCACGGGCTTATTGACCATTGCCGTGACCCCGAGAGCTCCAGAGTTCATGCTTATTTGCATCGCAAGGAAGGGGATATGGCTAACGCTGACTTTTGGTACGACAGAGCAGGAGAATCCCGGCCCGATATCTCCCTTGAGGAAGAATGGGAAGAATTGGTTGAGCGGTTTCTCCTCCGGGAAGCATGATGAGGTACTTGTTTTTGTTTTTCCTAGGGGCATGCGCTCTTCCCAAGCTGGAATATCACGCGACCCCTACGGACTTGGAAATCTCAGAGGTGGTGGTTTTGGGGACCGCTCAGGATGGGGGCCGGCCGCATCCAAACTGCTGGAATGCTTGTTGCAAGGACAGCGCGAAGGAACCGGTGGCTTCACTTGGGATTCGTGGCCAAACCGGGTGGTGGTTGGTAGATGCAACCCCCGATTTCTCTGAGCAAGTTGCTCGGATGGGCGAGATGCCTAAGGGGATTTTCTTGACTCATGCTCACATCGGTCACTATCTCGGTTTAGCTTGGCTAGGGCGTGAGGCCGCGTCTTCGGGATCTATGCCTGTTTGGTGTGGACCGAGGATGGCAGAGTTCCTTAGGGGAAATGGCCCCTGGAGCCAGCTCGTGGAATTGGGCCAAATCGAAGTGCGAGTTTTTCAGTCCGGGGATGTAATTTCATTGGGAGATGGTCTCGAGGTAATAGTGCTCAAGGTCCCTCATCGAGATGAGTTCAGTGACACCTTCGCCTTCCTCGTTCGCCGAATCGAGGGACAGAGTCTGCTTTATGTTCCAGATATCGACAGCTGGGGCGATTTAACACCCTCCATCGAAACGCTTGCCCAATCTTGCGACCACCTTCTCCTCGACGGGACCTTTTTCTCTGCCGACGAACTTCCTGGCCGCGACTTGTCCGAAATCCCTCACCCTCTCGTGACTTCCACGATGAATCTCCTCGATACCGTTCCCGGTCGTGGCGAAGTGCGTTTTATTCATTTCAACCACAGTAATCCTCTGCTGCAACCAGCATCCGATGCCGCCGAAGCCGTGAGGCATCGCGGCTTTGGGCTTGCCCAGACAGGCGACAGAATCCACCTCATGCCCGAGGAGTTGCAAAGGAAATAAAGAAAGACCGACCAGGAATGTGGTCGGTCTTTTTTGTTTTGGCTCCCCGAGTTGGACTTGAACCAACGACAAGCTGATTAACAGTCAGCTGCTCTACCAACTGAGC
>DNPI01000178.1:0-1245 GCA_003501525.1 Planctomycetota bacterium | reverse complement strand
ATTGGCGCGGAAGTATAGCTCAACTTTTTTTTTGGCGCGTCGAATCTGGCGCTCAAGCTCCGGTTTGTCGATGCTGCGGCGCATAAGAGAGGATGCGAGCTAAGGTTTCGCGCATTTCCTGGCGCGGTGCGATGAGATCTATTTGTCCCTTTTCGAGTAAAAATTCAGCTCGTTGAAAGCCTTCCGGCAATTCTTGTCGAATTGTGTTTTGAATAACCCGGGGGCCCGCGAATCCGATAAGTGCGCCCGGCTCTCCCATCAAGATGTCACAAGTGCTTGCGTAGGAAGCGGTTACTCCGCCAGTCGTTGGATTGGTCATTACGGAGATAGAAAACCCCCCGTTTTTCGAGTAGTGATTAAGTTCACCGCAGGTTTTTGCTAGTTGCATGAGGGAGATTGCTCCTTCGTGCATGCGTGCTCCCCCTGACGCGGAAAAGACAACCAGCGGCAGCTTTTCTTCTCCGGCCAGTTCTATGGCTAGTGCGATTTTTTCCCCTACAACTTCCCCCATAGAGCCGCCCATGAAGGTGAAATCGAGAACAGCCAGAACATTGCGGTGGCCGCCAATGGCGCACATTCCAACAAGGCAGGCTTCAGCATTACCGGTCTTCTCTTGCGCCTTGCTGATTTTCTCGGAATAAGGTATTTCGTCTATAAAGCCGAGACGGTCAGCGGGTTGGAGATCAGCAAAGCGCTCTTCGAAAGAGCCAGGGTCGGCAGTGATTTCTATGCGGCGTCTTGCAGAAATAGTGTGATGGAAGCTGCACTTCGGACATACCGAAAGGTTCTTTTCTAGTTCCTTGGTGAAGATCATGGCCCCACAGGCTGAGCATTTACTCCACAGCCCATCGGGCATGTCTTTCTTTTTACGTAGTCGGAACGCCATGAGTCGAGATTCTACCCCCTATTTTGACCTCAGGCCGTGTTGCTTTCTTTTTGGTTAAACGGCAGTAGATTTTTCTGCTCCAGCGCGTAGGGCAAGTAGTGAGTCAGCCATATTGCTTGAGCGGAACAAATACGTACCTGCAACAAAGACATTAGCCCCGGCTTCAGCACATGTGGCGCAAGTTTCATCGGTAATCCCGCCATCGACTTCGATATCGCCGTCATAGCCCCACCCACGTAACTGTTCTACTTTTGCAAGGACCTCTGGCATAAAGGATTGGCCCCCAAATCCAGCATGCACCGACATTACAAGCACCATGTCAATTTGGTCCAGGAAGGGCCGTAGTGGTTCAACTCCCG
>DNPI01000125.1 GCA_003501525.1 Planctomycetota bacterium | reverse complement strand
CCAAAACGAGCTTTCTGGGGCAGAATGGTCGCCGAGACCTAGGCTTTTTGCAAAAGCTTCATCGACGCGGTTAGCGATGATTTTTCTCCCCGATACGAGCCCTTGTTTGCTGACGCACGGTTGGTAATAAAAATCAAAAAGGGAGTGGGATTGTAGATTTTCAAATTCTCGCTGGAAAGCTAGCTCTTCTATGCATCGAGCTCCGTGCCAGAGGACTACAGATTTAGGCGAAAAGCCACAGCCCTTTGCCGTGAAAGAGAGAATCATTGAGCGCAAGGGGGCTAAGCCCGCTCCTCCGCCGACTAGCGCCACATGGGGGTGTTGGATTCGATCAAGAGTGAAAGTTCCTGCTGGTTTACTGACACGGATGGTGTCGCCTTTCGATAGAGCTAAAAAGGCGGTTGCCGGGCCTTTTGTTTCAGGCTTTGCCACAATGAATTCCCAGTTGGACTTTTCTGGTCCAGACGCGATAGACAGTGTTTGTGAGTATTCTTCGCCTTCGAGCGAGAAAGAAATCTGTACATGTTGACCAGCGTCAAAACGGGGAAGTTTTTTGTTTGTGGCACTGCCAATCACGCAGAGGAAGAGTCGGCTCTGATTCGGCAGAGGTCGACAACTCTCTAGGGTGGCTTGAAAGACTTCAGGGGCTGGAGCCGCGGATGTCATAGGGAACGATTGTAGAATCCTTGTGCCGCCACTATGGAAACAGCAATACGTACTCTTCAGCTAGGCCACAGTCCAGACCCCGATGACGCGTTTATGCATTGGGCTTTAGCGGAGGGGCTTATTGATACAGGAGACATTGCTTTTGACCATAAGCTCGAAGATATAGAGAGTCTTAATCGCCGCGCTCAATCGGCGGAGTACGAAATTACGGCACTCTCTATCCATGCTTATGCGTATCTATCCCACCATTATGCGCTTTTGAATCATGGGGCTTCGATGGGAGAGGGATATGGGCCGCGCATTATTGCCCGCGATTCTTTTTCCTTGGACGAATTGGCTCGAGGGAAAGGACGGCGCCTTGCCGTGCCGGGGCGTTGGACTTCTGCCTTTCTAGCGGCACAAATGCGAATTGGAGATTTTGCCTGGGAGGTGGTCCCTTTTGACCAAATTGGGAACGCGGTGGAACGAGGCGAATTTGATGCTGGTCTCCTCATCCACGAAGGTCAGTTAACTTATCCCGAGCAGGGCCTAGTGCTTCTTGAGGACCTTGGCGTTTGGTGGGCCGATGACACAGGAGGTCTCCCGCTACCTTTAGGAGGAAATGCGATTAGGCGTGATTTAGGTGCTCTTATCCCTCGGGTTTCAGGCTTCTTGCGCGATTCAATCGAGTATGGGTTAGAGCACCGAGAAGAGGCCGTGGCCTATTCTCTTCAATTCGGTCGTGACCTGAATATTGCTCAAGCAGATGAGTTTATTGGCATGTACGTTAATGAGCGCACGCTTGCTTATGGAGACGATGGGCGTGAGGCCGTGAACCTATTCCTTCGTCGTGCTGCGACCCAGGGCTTAATCCCTGAATCGCCAACAATAGATTTCGTCTGCTAGTGCTAGTCGAGATTTACCCAGACCGATTTGGTCTCGGTGTAAGCCGCCAAAGCGTCTTTCCCTAAATCTCGGCCAAATCCAGATTCTCCAAATCCCCCGAAAGGGAGTCCTGGATCATAAAGGTTGTATGCGTTAATCCAAACGGTGCCTGCTCGAAGGTCGCGAGCCATAGACAAAGCGCGGCCTACGTCTCGTGTCCAAACCGCGGCTGCTAGGCCATACCGAGTGGAATGAGCAATTTTCAGTGCGTCCTCGGGCTCGTCGAACGGAATTACAGCGAGTACAGGGCCAAAAATTTCTTCTTGGGCTATTGCGGAATCTGGGCTTACATCAGCGAAAACAGTGGGAGAGATGAAAAATCCTTTGCCACCACCAACTTCATTCCGCAGCGACTGCCCTCCG
Organism: Planctomycetota bacterium; assembly: GCA_003501525.1. Taxonomy (GTDB): domain Bacteria; phylum Planctomycetota; class UBA1135; order UBA1135; family UBA1135; genus UBA1135. Next base: position 6,076 of record DNPI01000125.1, on the reverse strand, counting down.
GCTATTAAGCGGGCCCCCTCTTCGGTGCCTTTTCTAATCCATTCGAGAACCCCTTCATATTGATCTTGATTGCAAACCGGGCCCATCCGAGTACCTTCTGCGAGCGGATATCCAACCGTAGTTTTTGCCGCAATGGCGGTAATGCCCTCCAGAACTTCCTCGTATATTGAGCGCTCGACCAAAAGGCGCGAGCCAGCAGCGCAGACTTCGCCTTTGTTATAAAAAATCCCGGACGCAGCTCCTCTTAGGGCAGCCGGGATGTCGGCATCACCAAAAATTATGTTAGGAGATTTCCCTCCTAATTCGAGAGTAACACGCTTAAGTGTCTCGGCAGATTCCCGCTGAATCATTCGACCGACTTCGGTAGATCCAGTGAAAGAAATTTTCTGAACCTCTTGATGGCGAACTAGAGGTGTTCCGACTCCTGATCCTGACCCCGTGACTACATTGAAGACTCCTGGTGGCAGACCAGCTTCTTGGCCGATTTTTGCCATCCAGAGCGAGGTTAGCGAGGTTTGCTCGCTCGGTTTAAGCACGATTGCGTTGCCGCATGCTAGAGCCGGGGCGACTTTCCACGCAGCGAGTAACATTGGAAAGTTCCAAGGCGTAATCATTCCACATACCCCTACAGGCTCACGTAGGGTGAGGCCTAGCGAGTTTCCCGGCAATGGAACGACCCCTCCTTCTGCTTTAGTTACCCAGCCGGCGTAATAGCGAAAAATTTCCGCTACTAGAGGGATTTCTATCTTGCCTGCGTCGAAGGCTGTTTTTCCGGTATCAAGAGATTCGCAAACGGCGAGGTTGGCTCGATTTGTGTCAATCAGTTCCGCCATCTTCCAAAGGACCTGTGCTCTCTTTGCGGGGGCCATCCTTCGCCACGAATCACTTTGGAAAGCTGCTGCCGCTGCTTGAACAGCGATGTCAACGTCTTTTTCGTTCCCGGCGGCTATTTGCGTGTGAGCGGTTTCGTTTGAGGGGTCAATAGAGTCGGTTACGGCGCCAGAATCCGGATTAGTCCACTCGCCATTGATGAAGTGCTTAGGCGGGGGGAATTCAACATTCTGGGCAGCCGAATTTTTTTCAGAGTCAGGGGTTTGTACAGGCATCTCGCTGCCGATTGTAATGAAGAGGGAGGCGGAAGCCTCACGCCCCATTGACTAAGGGCGCCCAAATTAACGCGGGACCCCAAGTGGTCCATCTCCTTGTATCCGAGGAATTCTTTTCGGACAAGGTCGGGGGGGCGGTGCGCGCCTGTGGGCAGGAGCCTGTAACGCCTGAGTGGGGCGAAGTGAAAGCTGTTTTTGACGCTATAGTTGCCGTTAAGGGGGCTTTGGGCGTCGTTGCCGACCTCGAGGATGTTTCGATTGATATGATTCCGCTGCTGGCTCGTCTGAAGAAGAGCGCTAAGACGAAGAAGTTGCCAATGCTTGGTTTTTGTGGTGACGTAGAGGGAGAAGCGGCTCAAGCTGCAGAGAAGCTTGGCGTCCGCGTAGTTGCTCGGAGCGCTCTCGCCAGAGATTTGGTCCAAATTGTGATGGATTTAGGGGCCTCTGGCGAATAAACATTTTCACTGGGAAGTCTCCTAAACCCGTTCAAGCAGCGGTCTTGCGTGAATTTTCTTTAACCAGTAGAATGGTCGCTCGAAGAGGCGTTTCCTACCCCTGGAAAGCTTTTCGGAAGTCGATCCTGGACCTAATTTAGGTCTGAGGAGAACTCAAAAGGAGCAAAACAAAAAATGAGCCCAGTCAAGCTCTATGTAAAGTCCGGTTGCAAGACCTGTGATCGAGCCGCCGCTTACCTTGAGAAGAAAGACATCTCTTATGAGCGTGTTGATATTCTTAAGTCACCTCCAGCAAAGAAGTTACTGGAAAAAGCTGTTGATGCTTTCGATCCTAAAACTTCCTTTAATGCCCGTGCTAAAGGCTTTAAGGAGCATGACATCCCCAATGCAACCTTTAAAACGAAGAAGGAGGTTGTTGACTTGCTTAGGGCCAATCCGGATATGATTCGGCGCCCTCTTCTTGCGCGCGGTGAAAAGGCCATTCTCGGTTTCGACGAAGCCGACTACGCCACTTTCCTCCGCTAGTTCCGCGCCCTCCTGGCGCGAAATTCAAAAGGAGCGAATTGGCATACGAGCTGGGGACGCCCAGCTCGACGAGGTTGCCGTTGAAGAGCCTCTCGAGGTAAGAGTCCACGGCTCTGCTTTGGCGGTCTTGATGCGGACCCCTGGGCGTGAGGAGGACCTTATCGCGGGTTTTCTTGCTTCTGAGGGAGTGGTTGCAGGCTCTACGGATATTGCTGGTGTTGCACCCTGTGCTCATCTTGAGACAGGTGAACCTGAGCCCCATATTTGGAATGCGGTTCTTGCTCCAGGTGTCCAATTCGATCCGCGGGAGCGCCGTTTCGGGGCAGTTTCTGCTTCGTGTGGCTTGTGTGGCACTCGAACTCTCGAAGATTTAGAGAGGCAACTCCCCGATTTATCTCCTCCCCCTGCATCTATTCGCGAAGGTTTCCTTGTAAAGGCGTTTGATGACCTGCGAGCGGCTCAGACTCTTTTCCGCAAAACAGGTGGAACTCATGGAGCAGCCCTTGTTGATTTTGACACTTCTACTCTTTTGGAAGTTGCAGAAGATGTAGGGCGGCACAACGCAGTGGATAAGGTGCTTGGTGCCCGGTTGCGCTCGGGTGATTATCCTGTGCAGAACCCTTCAGCGTTGCTTGTAAGCGGACGTATTTCTTATGAAATTATCCAGAAAGCGGCTCTAGCGGCAGTGGGATCGGTCGCAGGGATTGGTGCTCCAACCTCCCTTGCGGTTGACGCTGCTAAAGCAGCAGGTCTTACTTTGGTCGGAATGGTTAAGGGAGGGACTGCGAATCGATACGCGGGATCGATAGATCTCACGGGTGCCGATGTTTTAGAGATCGACCGCCACTAAATCATGGATGTTGTAATCGAGTGCGAATTTGCGCTCGACATCAATTATGCGGCCTGTACCTAGGCGGGGCACGAAAGTCACATATCCCTGTTCAACTCTGCCTCCTTTAAATCGCAGAGTGACAGAGCTCCTTGTTGCGGCTTCCTGGAGCCTATCCATGAGGGTTTCGAGATCTTGAAGTTCGGATTCTGTGGCGCGGCGTACCATCGTCGGATTTATATTGAATAGGGGGGGGTGTTACGAGACGAGGGATGCCTCGGGGGTGAGTGTGCCCGAGCGCAGAAGAAGAGAGGACCAAGTTTCGAAGATCGTTTCTGATTGGGAAGCGGCTTCTTCAAGAGAGCTGATATCTTCGAAGCCACCGGTCATGGCGGAAGCTTCGCGAATGGAAACATCTTTTCCAGTGGAGTCGAGGCGAAAGACCACTCCGATGTGGACCGATCCAACTTCGGTGGAATCGTCGTTTAGAAGGCCAAGGGGAGTCAGCGGTGGAATTTCTTTGGGCAGCACTAGCTCTTCGTTGAGTTCGCGTAAGCATGCAGCCTGCAAAATGTCACCATTCTCCTCAGCATCACATGGATTTATATGGCCTCCGACCCCAATGCTTTTTTTTCCATGCAGACGAGCTTCTCCTTGGGTCTTTAGTCGGGTAAGGGCCAGTATTTCACTTCCTTGTGTTACTGCGACATATGGGATGGGTTGTTTGAAATCCGGTTGGGTTTCCGCCCACCGCCGTTCAACGAAAAATCCAGCAGATCGGGCTGGCGCCAAGAATTGGTTTTCAAGTTCTTTTGCGGTCATAGGTCGGAATCCTTGAAAGGCTTCAGGCCCTAGGATGGCGGTGCGGGGAACGACCCAGACGAATTCCATAGCCTCTTTCTACCAGGAATTCTCAACCTAGCAAGCTTTTGATGCCCAAATTACCCAACTTGTTGGGAAAATGTGGAAAACTAATACTATATCTTGTACCCCGATTGGTTGGGGTATCTACGAAAAGAGGCACAGTATAATTTTTTGAGCGGTGGAGTGTCGTTCTGTAAGCCGGGTTCTGTCTCTCCAGCCATAAAGACTTGAGAGGGCGACCATTCCTCTAGGATCGCCGTTGCCGGCGACCTCGAACGCTCTACCCAGAGGTCAAGCGGCGCGAGCCGCGCCATCCCTCTCTATGTGAACTTTCTCCCGGTGGGGTTTACCTTGCCACGCCTGTCACCAGACGCGCGGTGAGCTCTTACCTCGCCTTTTCAACCTTGCCGGCGACCGAAGTCGCTTAGGCGGTTTGTTTTCTGTGGTACTTTCCCTAGGGTTGCCCCCGGTGGCTGTTAGCCACCACCGTGCCCTGTGGAGCCCGGACTTTCCTCAATCAGTTTGCACCGATTGCGGTCGCCCGAACGACACTCCAGCTCCGATTATATAGGAGTTTCTTCTAGATATTCTCGCAGAAGAACAACCGCTGCTGTGGAGTCGAGAAATGGTTTGGCTTGTTTGCCCCGAATCCCAGCCTGGCGCCAGAGGCTAGTTGCAGCTTTAGTGGTATACCGTTCATCCTTAAAGATTATTTTGGTGCCCTTCGGCAATCCTTTCTTGAGCTCACTTGCAAATAACCTGACACGCGCAGCCTGTTCTCCTTCGCGACCGTCAGGCATGTATGGCATCCCAAGGAGGACCACGGTGGCTTCTTTTTCAATTGCGACGCGTACTACTCCATCTACGGTTTCTTGGAGGTCGGTGCTGTTTATGGAATCCAATGGTAAAGCTGTAATTCCAACCGCATCACTGACAGCGAGGCCTGTTCTTCTCCCTCCGTAATCCACGGCTAGGGCACGGGTCATTCGAGAAGGTCTTCCCGTCCCTGGGAGCGCATTTTCTCCACTAGGTCTTTCACTTCCTCTACTCGGTCACGCTGTGCAACCAGGACGACGTCTGGAGTTCGAACTACGACTAAATCGTGAACACCCAACAGGGCAATTGTTTGCTCATCTGAAGAATAGGCCAGGACTCCGGAGGAATTTTGCGCAATCAACGCGCCGCCATCAGGGAGTACAGCAGCATTGCCTTTTTCGTCTTTTTCTGCTTCTTCCCATAATGAGTCCCAGGAACCTAAATCACTCCAATCAAAAGATGCTTCCATTACGATGACATTTTCTGCTTTTTCAAGTATCCCATAATCCAATGAAATGGACGGCAGGGTCGGGTAAAGGGACGCAAGAGATTCGCTCAAATTGCCTTCCGCGAGACATGAGCGCAGGGTTTCTAGTCCCGCGCTGAGCCGCGGAAGGTGGGTCTCAATTTGCGCGAGAAGCGTTTTAGCCTCCCAGGCGAAGATCCCAGAGTTCCAGAAGTAAGATGAATCAGCTAAAAACTCTTGTGCTAAATTGGAATTCGGCTTTTCCGTAAACCGGTCAACCGCCCAGAATCTCCCGCTTTTCGCTTCTTCGAGTATTTCCCCTCGCCGGATGTAGCCGTAGCCTGTTGCTGGGCGCGTGGGTTTGATGCCGAAGGTGACTAGCGCACCTGATTTCCGGGCGATGCTTGCACCGGTTTCCAAGGCATCCTGAAAGGCTTGGGGGGGAGTAATCTCGTGATCAGCGGGCAGCATGGCAAGAACTGCTTCAGGGTCTTGAGAGGAAATAATGAGAGCAGCTAGTCCGGCGCATGCGGCAGTATCTCTTCGACAGGGCTCAACAATTAAGTTTTTGGAGTTGAGTTCAGGGCAGGCTTCTTGAATCCCTTTTGCCTGTGCTTGAGCGCAAACAACCCAAGTTCGCTCTGGCGGAATTAATGGCCTCAAACGGCTAAGTGTTTCCGCAATCATGGGCTTTTCCCCTGTGAGAGATAGCAGTTGCTTAGGCTTTGACACTCTACTTTCAGGCCAGAATGTAGTCCCCGCTCCTCCCGCCATTACAACTGCGTGCAGCATGCTGGCCACCTTAGTCTCGAATGGGGCGAGGGTCCACCCGTAAAGCCGGTGAGATTACCCAGGATGTTGCCGATGCTGGTGGTAGCCAGAAGGGGAAAGGCACGCGAGGGAGCGGGGCTCCCTTAATGCTTAAGAGGGGGTGTTTGCGAATGCGTGGCGAAGAGGCTGGCCCATAAACGTCATGCTCGGCTAGCAGGTCGACAGCGTGAGATATCAAGGGGAT
>DNPI01000049.1:4500-6789 GCA_003501525.1 Planctomycetota bacterium | reverse complement strand
ACCAACTGAGCTACTCCGCCAGGACTTTTGCTTACACAAAGGGCCCAGAAGACCCATGGTCGGAAATTCTACTCACCGTCGGCTGCTCCGGCTACGGAATCCGCGGTCGGCGCAGAATCTTCAAGAACTTCTATCCCTTGATCAGACCAGGCCAGCAAAAGAGCACCATCTGGCCCAGCGACAGGGTGATGAGAAGTGTCAGCTTCATTGCGCTGAAAACTTCCGGCAAGGTGCTCACCGCCATCGTCAGAGTAAGACCCCCTCACAACCAGCACTTCCTCAACACCTCGATGCCTGTGCTCTGGATAACTAACACCAGGTGCCATGTCGATAAGTACGCATGCAGAACCATCGTCTCTGTCAGCTAGAAACGCTAAACGCACTCCTGGCCAAGAAGTCGTTTTCCAGTCGACATCCGGAAGGTCCATTACTCGGGCACTCCAGCACGCAAACGCGCAACAGCTTCTTCACGACCCAATAGGGCAACAATTTCAGCCAACTCAGGGCCTCCCAGAGTCCCAGTAAGGGCAGCACGCGCAGGCTTGAGTATTTTCCCCATACCGACATCTAAAGACTCAGAAACGCCTTTAGCTAAAGCACCGAAATCAGAAGGCGGAAAATCCTCAGCTGCTTCCAAAGCATCGGCAAGCGCGCTTAAAGCAGAGCCAACACCTTCAGCAGCTAGAGCCGCAGAAGCCTTCTCATCATTTTCTGGTTTGGAAAAAAGGTAGGCGACTCGTTCAGGGAGTTCTCCGTAAAGGCGTATACGCTCCTGCTCTCCAGAAACCACTTGCTCCAGCCGCTCGCGCGTAATATCTCCCCCCACCAAGCCGGATTTTTCTAACCAAGGCAAACAACGATCCGTCAAATCCGACAGTTCGCTAGAGCGAATGTACTCGCCACAAAGCCAACGCAACTTGTCAGTGTCGAAAAGCGCGCCAGATTTTTGCAGTCGACTGAGGTCAAACGCTTCGCACATCTGCTCACGACTGAAAACTTCGGTGGTGCCATCAAGAGAAAACCCCAAAAGACAAAGAAAATTAAAGAGGGCTTCGGGTGGGTGCCCAGAAGCTACATAGTCCTCAACAGCCGTCTCCCCTGTGCGCTTACTAAGCTTTTTTCCATCTTCCCCAAGAATCAGGGGCAAATGGGCAAACCCGGGAACCGCAATATCCAGCGCCTTAGCGACTAAAACCTGCTTAGGTGTATTGACCAAATGCTCTTCACCCCGCAACACATGGCTAATCTCCATCGCGGCATCATCCAGAGCGCAACAGAAATTGTAAGTCGGCATACCTCCGGTACGCACAGCAACCCAATCCTCAATCTCGGCAGTCGCAATCTCGACATTGCCGCGAACAGCATCTTCAATATTTACAGAGCCTCCTTCAGGAACTGCAAAGCGCAAAACATACGCTTCCCCCGACTCTGCTCGCCGGGCAGATTCTTCCAAAGCAACACTTCTGCACCGTTGGTCATATCTGGGTGGTTCCTTTGCTTCTCTTTGCGCATCTTTCAGTTCCGCCACCCTTTCAGGGGTGCAAAAGCATCTATACAGCCAACCTTCTTCGAGTCCTCGACCGGCCGCTTCCTCATAAGAAGCCTTTCGCTCTGATTGGAAGTAAGGGCCGTGCTCCCCACCCACCTCCGGGCCTTCATCCCAATCAAGTCCCAGCCAGCGTAATGAGCCAAGAATGCTTGTCAGGGCTTGCTGAGTATTGCGCTCGGCATCGGTATCTTCGATACGCAAAATAAAAGCACCTCCGTGCCTTCGAGCAAATGCCCAATTAAAGAGTGCGGTACGTGCACCTCCAACATGCAAATTACCCGTTGGGGACGGAGCGAAGCGGACGCGAACAGAGCGGTCCATCAGAATGCAGTCAGTGATTAATTTTCGCCGAAAATTGGCTGCAATTCCTCGTCGAAAGAAACTTTCCAACCCCAGTGAATTGCCTGCTCAGCTGCAGGCGGCAAAGAAATCCGCCAACGAATAATGCCTTTTTCTTCCCTATCAAGAAGATCTTCCTCTCCTATCAAAGCAGCTGGCTGAACATTAAGAAGCCCTACCTCAACCCGATCATCATCACTAACAGGGATAGTTTCTTCTACAAGTATCTCAACAACGCCTCGCGCGGAAGCACTCAACTTCACCCGTGCCCGGAAAATTTTGGTCAAATGGACGGTGTCGCTTAGGAAACCAGGGTCATCCCTCTCATCTTGCACCGTTTCATATTCGATAGTGAGGTTCGGGTCTATTCCGAGATGCAGCATCGTTTTATCTCCGGGCCG
>DNPI01000049.1:0-4159 GCA_003501525.1 Planctomycetota bacterium | reverse complement strand
GATGCCTTGCCTAAAAAGTCAGGGCCCAAGAAAACTCGCGCAGGGCCAGCGAGTAGAGGAGTTTCCCCTCCTAGACGCACTTCGGCACGCAGGTAGGCCTTATCACTCCGAGAAGGAACGACGTAGCGTTCAGGGCGAACATCCAAAGGAACATCACGTATTGTGAATCGATGAGCCTGCCCATCTGCCTTAACCGACTTCCTTTCTGGAAGGAGAAACTGTGTCGTCAAGCCAAAGTCTTGAACTGCGACTTCCGGAGCAGCAACGCGCCCTTTTCTGGCTCCAAACTTACCGCCACTGCCGCCACCAGCACCGACAGATCTGCCCCACGCTTCCCCGTCAAATTCTGCCTCTTGCAATGTCGGAAGCATCTCAGACTTAGGCGCTCCCGGCGTGCTTGGAGGTGGTGGTGCCGGAAGAGTGACTGTTCGCCTAGGCAGGTCAGGGGGATCTAACCCGACAGAAGGCCGAGATGTCGACAAAAGCAGTTCAGCATCAGTCCAATCCTCATCCGTAGCCTGAGAAAGTTCTGCTACCAAACCAACGGTAACGCCGGTCAAATCTGGAGCAACTCGCACATCGTATGCAGGTGCCCAGCTTGCTCCTCGCACAATGTAAGTAAGACGCAATCGTGCAGTTCCAGCAAGCTCAAAGAAAAGAGAGGCGCCAGCTTCAAGGAAAGGACGCTCGGAGCGCCCCCTGCCACCGAGTTGCTGTTCTAGCTTCTTAATCTCTTGGCTTAGCTTGTCCCGTGAATCTTCATAGTCAGCCCGCGCCAAATCGAGCAAGCGGGTCTTGGTTTCAACAAAGTCAAAAAGCATTTCTAGCGCTTCCCTAGTCATCGCTTCTCCTCCTGAAAGATTACTAATTGCAGCTTCAACTAAGCTAACTCCTGAATCGATCTTGGCTTTGTCCGCTTCAAGTCTCCGCAAATCCGCTTTAAGCCCTGCTATGCGACTTCGAATACGATCTCGCTCGCTACTATCAAGTGCCCCTGTTTTAGATCGAATTTCCATACCCTGGACAACCGCTGGCCCCTCTTCCACTTTGATTTGAAATGAAGAGACATCGGCTCCCGCAGGGAAGGGACCAACAACGACGGGGTGCCGACCTGGCTCGTCTGAAGCGACTGTAAATGTCCGCTCTACTAGGGCTTGGCCGGAATACACCGTCACCCTATCTAATTTCGAGCTAATCGCCTCAGGAACAGGTTCTTGAGGCATCGCCGCACAAAGCAGAAGGAAGGTCAACATGGGTAGATATCCTAGCTGTTTCTGTGAACCACCCCATCCCTATCCTTGGTGCCGGCCTTGCCGGTTCAGAAGCGGCTTGGCAACTAGCGGAAGCAGGAATTGATGTGCGCCTTTTCGAGATGCGTCCCCACATTCAAACTCCCGCCCACCAAACGCCCCTTTGCGCTGAGCTCGTTTGCTCTAACTCGCTCGGTTCGGTCTTACCAGACAGAGCCGCAGGGCTACTACAAATGGAATTAGAAGCTCTTAGCTGTCATCTGTTGGAAGTCGCGAAATCTTGCGCCGTGCCGGCAGGGTCCGCTTTAGCCGTCGACAGAGACACTTTCGCCGAAAAAGTGACTCAAGATTTAAAAAATCATCCTCGCATCGAGATTGTTCGGGAAGAAGTGCAAAAAGTCCCAGAAGATGCGGTTTCAATTGTCGCGACAGGGCCTTTAACCTCGGAATCTTTAGCGGCAGACATTCAGAAACTTGCCGGCCAGGAGCATCTCTCTTTTTTCGACGCCATTGCACCCGTAGTTACCGTTGCGAGCCTCGACACTGAAATAGTATTCCGCGCTTCACGTAGAGAGGAAGGGAATGGTGATTATTGGAATGCCCCACTCAACAGAGAAGAATACGAAGCATTTATTGCCTCACTCTTATCAGCATCGACTCACACCCCTAAAGAATTCGAAACGGCACATCCAGAAGCGCCACGCTTCTTCGAGCGATGTTTGCCCATTGAAATACTGGCTGCTCGTGGGGACGACTCTCTTAGATTTGGGCCAATGCGGCCAGTAGGTCTAACTGATCCCCGAACAGGCGAAGAACCGTGGGCAGTACTCCAAATGCGACAAGAAAACCTATCTGGGACATTAGCCAATCTTGTCGGATTTCAAACTCACATTCGACACGGAGAGCAAGAAGCTCTACTCCGCACAATCCCAGGAATGTCGAACGCTGAATTCGCTCGCCTGGGCAGTATTCACCGCAACACCTTTCTCGATTCTCCTCGCCTACTCGAACCTACTTTGGAATGGCGCAATCAAGCTGGGTTATTCATGGCAGGTCAAATAACTGGAATGGAAGGTTATCTGGGCAACATAGGTTCAGGCCTACTAGCTGCCCTTGGTGCTCTGTCTCGCATTAATGGGACAGAACCAGTCCCACTGCCACGTACAACACTGCTCGGAGCACTCGCGTTGCACGTAGCCAAATCTCCTTCGGGGAATTTCCAACCAATGAAAGTCCAATTCGGCCTCCTCCCTCCTCTCTTGGGGAAAATGGGAAAAGCAGAAAGACGTAAGAAACTCATTGAGCGAAGCATGGACGACTTGGGTACGCACCGGCAAAATCCTTCTTTCCCCAGTACTCACGTGGCCCCAGCGGACTAAGGCAATGCAAACCCTGACAGAAATTACTCCTTTTACGAACGAACCCTTCACCGATTTCTCGAATGAAGAAAACGCCGAAAATTTCCAAAAATCACTGGCGGAAATTGAAGCATCTTTTCCACGAGTCGTACGACTGTGGATTGACGGAGAGGAGGGTGAAGGTGGTAGCGGAACATTAGATTCAATCGACCCTGGGCAAACTGATCGTGTTGTCGCCAATTCCGCAATGGGCGACAAAGAAGATGCCATTCGAGCTATTGCCGGGGCTAATACTGCGTTTGCGGAATGGTCGCGTAAAACGCCTGAAGAAAGAGCTGAGTATCTCTTCCAAGCAGCGCGTTTAATGCGCATTCGAAAGCATGACTTTTCCGCTCTTATGGTCTACGAAGTAGGTAAAACATGGGCAGAAGCAGACGGTGATACTGCTGAAGCTATTGACTTTATGGAGTTTTACGCACGTGAAGCTCTCCGCTACGGACGCAAGCAGCCGATTACCCCTTACGAAGGCGAGGACAACGAATTGGTATACATCCCGCTGGGAGTTGGTGCAGTTATTCCGCCTTGGAATTTTCCACTAGCCATCATGGTAGGAATGACCACTGCAGCCATCGTTGCCGGCAATACTGTGGTCGTAAAACCTTCATCCGATAGTCCAGGGATTGCAGCAATGTTCATGGAACTAATGAAAGAAGTGGGACTACCACCTGGAGTTATCCAATTCGTCCCTGGGGCTGGCTCAGAAGTTGGCAACACACTAGTAGAGCACCCACTGATTCGGTTTATATCCTTCACCGGGTCAGCCGAAGTAGGAATGGGGATTTATGAAAAGGCCGGGAGAACCCCCGAAGGGCAAGGCTGGCTTAAGCGAGTTGTCGCTGAGATGGGCGGTAAAGATTTCATTCTGATTGACGAAGATGCAGATATAGATGCCGCTGCGCCCGCCGTTCATGCTGCCGCTTTTGGCTACCAAGGGCAAAAATGTTCTGCTTGCTCACGACTTATTCTTCACGAATCTATTCACGATGAATTTATGGCAAAATTCCTGCCACTCGTAGAAGCAACACCTATGGGACACCCCTCCGAGGGCGCGACATTTCTTGGGCCAATGATTAATGAAAACGCTCGCGCTGGCGCTATACATGGGATCGAACAAGCCAAAGAAAATGGCAATGAACTAGTCGCAGGAGGTGACACCAGCGGAGAAGATGGTTGGTATCTTGAACCCACTGTTTTCACTGGTGTCGGCAGAGGCGATTACATTTGGAAAGAAGAACTCTTCGCCCCTGTCTTAGGCATTCACAAAGTCAGTTCCTTCGAAGAAGGCTTAGAAGCAGCCAATGACACACGCTTTGGGCTTACAGGGGCTTACTTCGGCAAAGACGAGAAAAATATCGCGCGCGCCAAGCAAGAGCTTCACTGCGGGAACCTCTACATAAACCGTAAATGCACTGGAGCTTTGGTCGGCGTTCACCCATTCGGCGGGTTCAACCTCTCTGGGACCGATTCCAAAGCCGGCGGACGGGATTACCT
>DNPI01000123.1 GCA_003501525.1 Planctomycetota bacterium | reverse complement strand
GAATTTTTGTAAATTTACAAACGAGACGCGGTTGTCTCTTGAGGACATGTCCGCTCGTTCTGGAATCCATTCCCTCGCTGCGTGCAATGGTGCTACGGCTGGTGGAGGCTACGAATTAGCTCTTGCTTGTGACAAGATACTCCTGATTGATGATTCCAATTCAACGGTTTCCTTGCCCGAGGTCCCGCTGTTAGCTGTTTTGCCTGGTACTGGAGGGTTGACGCGCGTAGTTGATAAGCGTCTTGTGCGACGTGATAGGGCCGATGTGTTTTCGACTTTGGTAGAGGGTATCAAAGGCCAAAAGGCGGTTGATTGGGGATTGGTTGATGCCATAGCGCCATCTTCTCGATTTGAAGAAATTCGAGATGAGATGGCCGCGAATCTTGCTGAGAATGGCGTGGATCGTTCTTCCCGAAAAGGAATTCAGTTGGACCCGCTTGAAGTTGTCATGACTGAATCGGCTCGCCGCTATTCATTTGTTTCTCTTGAGGAGTCCGATGATCAAAGAATTGCCAATCTAACGATACGTCTGCCGGAAGAACCTGGCCCGGTTGATGGAGAAGGCCTTCGCGCATTGGGTTGCCGCTGGTGGGTATTCCAGGCATTACGAGAGCTAGATAATGCTTTATTAGATCTTCGGGTGAATCGCCCTCGTGTGAACTTAGTCTTATTCCGCGTTTTGGGTAGTGTTGAAACGGCGCTAGCGGCTGACGCTGCCTTTGAAAGCGAAGACGATTGGTTTGTAAATGAGGTGCGCTTCTTTGCTGCGAGAGTGTTCAAGCGAATGGATATGACGGCAAAGACCTTTTTCGCACTTGCGGATGAGGGGACAGCGTTCGCTGGGACTTGGTTGGAGCCAGCTCTTGCTGCGGATCGTTGTTATGTTTTAGATGATCCTGAGGTGAGGGTTAATGTGGGTTTATCTCATTCGAATTTCGGCATGTTCCCGATGGGTAATGGCCTTTCGCGTCTGGAAACGCGCTTTTTGGGAGATAAAGAGGCGCTTCAACGGATTTCTGGTGCTGCGGGTGTAGTTCATGCATCAGAAACGGATGCCTTAGGCTTGGCTACGGAGGCGATGGATGAGATTGACTGGGAGGATGAAATTCGCGTCTACGTTGAAGAGCGGGCAAGCTACAGCCCCGATGCTTTGACAGGAATGGAGGCAAATCTCCGTTTCGCTGGACCTGAAACACTAGAAACTAAAATTTTTGGGCGCCTCACGGCTTGGCAAAATTGGATTTTTCAACGCCCGAATGCTGTCGGAGAGGCTGGTGCTCTGCAGCGGTATGGGACTCCTACTCGACCTGAATTCGATTATTCGCGTACCTGAGATGTCTTCCGTCGATACAACCGCAAAAATTCCCAACAACGTTGATTTGGCTTCTGACCGGAGGCTTCAAAGAGCCTTGGAGCGATGGCAACCGGGATTTCTTGAATGGTGGGGGGACATGGGCCCTTCAGATTTCTCCGAAAAAGAAATTTATCTTAGAACTGCTATCAGCGTCGATTCCGATGGTTGGGCGCATTTCGGTCATGTCCCAATGCCTGACTACCGTTGGGGGATTTTTCTTGAGCCAAACCAGCCTGATCGCCGTATTCCTTTTGGGGACCACTATGGTGATTTGGCTTGGCAGGAAGTCCCCGGCGAATATCGCACTGATTTGCGTCGCATCATAGTGGCCCAGGCCGATACAGAGCCTGCTTCGGTTGAACAGCAGCGTCTTTTGGGTCATACCGCACCTTCGCTGTACGACATGCGCAACTTGTTCCAGGTCAATGTCGAAGAAGGTCGCCACCTGTGGGCGATGGTTTATCTGCTGCATCGATATTTCGGGAAAGATGGGCGTAATGAAGCTGAAGGGCTTCTCGAAAGACGTTCAGGCAACGAGGACCGCCCACGAATCCTTGGTACCTTTAATGAACCGATTTCGACTTGGCTGGACTTCTTCATGTTTACGATGTTCACTGACAGAGACGGAAAATTTCAACTGCTTGCTTTGGCAGAATCAGGTTTTGATCCGCTGGCGATGACTACCCGTTTTATGCTTACCGAGGAAGCTCACCACATGTTTGTGGGGCAAACTGGGGTAGGTCGAGTAGTGCAAAGAACTTGTGAAGTAATGCGCGAACATCCTGATTCTGACCCCCGTGAGCACGGAGCGATTCCCTTGGACATGTTGCAGCGCTACATCAACTACTGGGTTTCATCTTCGAACGATCTTTATGGAAGCGAAATTTCTTCCAATGCTGCGAACTATTTTGCTTCAGGGATTAAGGGCCGTGCTTGGGAGGAAAAGCGGTATGAAGATCATGTAGCCCTCGAAGAATCCTACGCGATTGAAAAAATCGAGAATGGTCGTCTAGTGACCGAGGAGGTCCCGCTGCGTAACGCCATGAACGAGGTCCTGCGTAGCGAGTACACCGTCGACAACCAAAAAGGCGTCGATTACTGGAACCGTGTGGTTGCTCGATATGAGATTGATTTCCAATTTTGCTTGCCGCATCGACGCTTTCGAAGGGAAATTGGCCTCTATGCCGGCTTTCACTTCGATTTAGAGGGGAGCCCAGTAAAAGAGTCGGCTTTTGCCCAAGGGAGCGAAGGCTGGTTGCCTACCCAGGCGGATCGGGATTATGTTAAATCGTTGATGGTGCCTTGTTACGAGCAAGGCAAGATTGCGGGTTGGGTTGCGCCACCCGCAAAAGGAATTCACGGTCAGCCATTCGATTTCGATTACGTTCGTTTGTAGAGCGTTTGTTGGTGCTAAGGTGAGGGCATGCAACTTCGTCCTTGCTCGCTTGGTTTCGCTCTGGGTGTCCTTGCTGGTGTAGGCGTCCTTGTTGTTGGCCTCCTTGCTCAGTATTTTGAAGGTTACGGTGCTCCGTTTTTAGTTCTACTAGCTTCTGGCTATCCTGGTTTTGAGGCTAGTGGGGGGCTCGGCGACCTCCTGGTAGGGACTTTTTATGCCCTTTTAGACGGTTTCGTGGGTGGGGCAGCGCTTGCATGGCTGTACAACTTTTGCTCCGTGCGCTGTGCTACGGAGTAGGCGCTTTTAGTCGCAGGAGTGCTAGATGGGTGGCGGCTGCTACGGCTGTACGGCACCTGCGGCTAGCACTGCCGTTTTCGCTACTTCGATATTTGGCACGATGCTCCATTCGGAGGCTTGGAACCATACTTGAAGCCCAACCATTGCTGCAGAAACAGATACTCCCGCGGACGTCGCACTCCCATCACTGGCAGTCACGACACCTGCCTGAGTGCTTGTGTGCATGCTCAGGAAGTCGGGGAATCCAAATGGTTGATTCATGTCCCAATTGATTTGAGGGGCCAAAATCGAGCCACTCGTTGAGCCTGATCCGGGGCCACCGTTAAGGCCTCCCCCTAGGCCGCTCCAAGCGAAGTAGACAAGGTTGTTGGCGTTCCCGTAAGAGGTTTTTAGTGCGACGGTTTGGTTGGCTTGGAGGTCCCCGACTAGCGCTAAGCTGAAGGGTGCCTCTTCTACAGCCCTGCCAGCTATATCGCTTACGCGGGTGAATGACCCGCGGGTTTCACCTGCTTGCACAATGAGAGGCGTTCCTGCAGCCAAATTATTCGGAATAGTTAATTGGACTTGAGTCGCTTTGGCAGGGAATGGTCCATTTACGGAAGCAAAGGGATTGCTCGAAGCGCCATTGTTTAAATTCCCAATAGTGAATTCGTAATCGCCGACTGTGCTTCCATTTTGATCTGTACCCCAGAAGAAATCGACTCGGTCAGCGTTTGCGTCGATATTGGTCAGTGTGAAGGTGATAGTAGTGTCCCAGACATAATTGTTTCCGTCGTCGGTGAGCTCAAGGGGGTCACCAGCGATGAATGGGGATACCCACGATTCAACTAGTCCTCTCTTATTTTCTCCTCCGAAGGAGACGCGGGGTGCCCCAACGAGAATGTCGGGCGTTCCTGTTCCATCTATATCTCCAGAGGGGGTTACTGACCAACCAAATCGTGAATTCGCGGATGGGCCGGTCAGGGATAGGACAGTCGTGGGGCCAGAAGCTGCGCTGATGTCAACAACTTCTGCATGGCCAAAGCCGCTATCTCCGAAGGGGGCTCCAACCCCAATTTCCGCTAACCCATCTCCATTCGTGTCGTCTAAGAGGGTTACGGAGTAGCCATATTGGCCTCCTGGAGTGTCTCCATCTAATCGATGCAGAAGAGCTCCCGTTTTCCCATCATGGATAAAGACCGATCCGTTTGCTGAGCCTGGAGCGCCGATTGCGAAATCATTCCAGCTATCTCCGTCGACATCGTTTCCGCTGCCCATAGCCCACCCAAAGAGCGATTCGTCTTCTCCGTTAGAGAGCACCATGAGTAAGTTGTGTCGGAAAAACAAAGCAAGCGCTCCTTGCATAGAACCTGTTAAATCAGCATATGGTGCGCCCACTAGGAGCTCATCTCTTCCATCGCCTCCAAAGACATCTCCAGCGGAAAGGATCGAATAGCCAAATAAATCGCCAGGAGCAGCCCCTCCAAGGGTTTCCAGTGGTTCCATTGCAAACACCCCATTGCTCCAGACGGCCTCAAAGATTTCAACTTCACCGGCAAGCGAATTTACTCCAACTGCGCCGACGGCTAATTCTAAATCTCCATCGCCATCATCATCTAAGGCGCCGAGGCCTGCTCCGAAGGCGGAGCCAGGAGCCGTTCCTTCGATGGTGTCTAGCTCCTGCACGCTATCAGTGCTTGTGTTGTACCTATAAACGGTGACACTTCCTTGCCAGGGCGCGCTAGTGCTGTCGAACGGAGACCCTACAGCGAATTTCTTGATTCCGTCGGCGCTTCCTCCGTCGTTGTGTTCGCCAAGAAATACGGAGGAGTAGCCGAGCATGGAGCGCGTACCAGATCCTCCAACAGCATTGCCTCCATTGAGATAATTTCCTGTTCCACCCGAAATAAGGTAAAAGGCGCCACTATTGGTTCCATTTATGTCTGCGGTGTAGGCAGTAATAATGAAATCATCGGCTCCATCGCCATCTATGTCTCCAAGGCTTATTTGGTTAAAGCCGAATTGGTCACCCGAGGCTTCACCTAGGTGCTGGCTATCAAGAACCCAGTCTTGAGAGAATCCTGGAGTGAGAAGGAGGGCGGTAGACGCCGCAATGAGTAGGGGATGCCACATTCGGGTATTAGAGTAGGTGCCGTGTAAAGGAAGGAGGTTCCTAATCCTACCCCATTGATGGGCTCTGGGAGGGTATTCTGATTCTATGCGCAGGGAAAAATGTCTGACTGTTTTGTTGTTGGTGGGCTCCCTTGTTGCCTGTGGGCAGCCTGAGCCTGCGGTTGTTGAGGTGGAACAACCAGGAATAGCGGTGGGTGATGATGCGGGGCATGCAGATCATCCAGATCATGCAAGTCACGAAACGAACTTTCTCGATAATCCAGCGCTTTCTCCGACCCGTTTAATGGTGCGTGTTGTGAGAGCATCTGATGGTGTCTCCGTGCCAGGAGTAGATGTTCATGTGATTTGGCGGAAGGGCGACAACGATGCCGGTCGCCTGAATGGGACTACTGATGGGGAAGGGGTCTTTTTGTGTCCGATTCGGCCTCGTTCATATGTCCACTCGATTGTAGTGGACCCTACTGCCGCTACTGCCCCGACAGGAGTTATGGTGAAGGAGATTTGGGAAGAAGGGCGAGTGGGAGATTTTGAAGTGAAGGTTTTTCCCTCTTCCCATGTTGTCGGCACCTTGATGGACATTGATGGCAATCCAGTCCCTTTTCACCCACTCCAGGCTTGGTTTATGGATCGCTGGGAGACGGAAGTGGAAGCTCCTCCTCCAGCAGATTTAGTAGGCAAGACGAATGCCGAAGGCAGATTCTTGATGTCTGGGTTCCCGCGAGGTGCATTTACAGTTGCCGCTGATGGGGATGGAAAGGTTACGGTTCAGCGGGCCGGGGGATTTCTTGATGTAGGCGAGACACTCGAAGGGCTTGAGCTCCAAGTCGCGCCTGGTCAGGTCGTTTTGGGCGAAGTTCACGGTTCAGAAATTGGCCCATTAAATGAAGCTACGGTTATTGCTGGAGAGCCGGGCCGCCGAGCGGATTATCGTTCTACGGGTCATGAAAGGGTGTTCCACTACCCAGCAGCTCAGATTGTGGTGCGGACTAGGAGCGATGGAGGGTTTGAGCTGCCCCTCGTGCCGGAGGGGCGGGCGTGGAACATTAGTGTGCGCCACGGGACCCATCAGGATTGGTACGGAAAGATTGAAGCGGATCAAACCTTTCTTAAGGTGGAAGCTAAAGCCGGCGTTTTGCTCGAAGGTGCAGTCGTGGATTCTTCCGGTGACCCGCTCCGGCAAGTTCAAGCTCGACTTTTTTCGGGCAAGGGTTTTTCCGCTCGGACCTACAAGCCGGGAATTTTTAGGTTTCGTGGACTCTCTCCTGACCCG
>DNPI01000165.1 GCA_003501525.1 Planctomycetota bacterium | reverse complement strand
CTTTTCTCGAGAATCTTTTGGCGTTCTTCTAGATAAGCGGAGTAGTTCCCCTGGAAGGGCGTTGCCACTCCTCGTTCGATTTCTAGCATCCAATCGACAACGTTATCTAGAAAGTAACGATCATGAGTTATCACAATTACTAAGCCGGCGTAATCTGCTAAATGTTGTTCGAGCCAAGCAGTAGTTGCTGCGTCGAGGTGATTAGTCGGTTCGTCGAGAAGAAGGATGTCCGGTGTTTCAATGAGAGTTTGACAGAGTGCAACTCGTCGGGCTTCTCCACCTGATAGTACTCCACAAGAACGATCCATTGGTGGGAGCTCGAGAGCTTCTGCCGCGACTTCGAGTAATCGATCAACTTGCCACATGTCGTGAGTATCGATTTCAGCTTGCAAATGTTCGAATTCCGCAGTCAGTTTGTCTAGTTCTTCGCCTTCGCATTCTCCCATTAAGCCGCAAACTTCTTGGTAGCGATTCAAGATAGCGTGAACATGGGCAACAGCTTCATCTAAGATTTCTTTGACTGTCTTGTCAGGATCAAGCTGCGGCTCCTGCGGTACATACCCAAGAGTCCTGCCGGGCATTTCGATACGGTGTCCTTCGAATTCTTGATCTTCACCAGCAAGAATGCGAAGGAGTGTAGATTTCCCTGATCCGTTAGGCCCAATTACACCAATTTTTGCCCCAGCAAAAAAAGCCAGGTTAACCCCACGGAGGACCTGCGTGCGGTCATAAAACTTGTCGACTCCTAATACTTGGAGTACATATTCGTTCGGATTTTCAGCCACAGAAAGCGAATTCTATCGTGGAGGCAGGTTGGGCTGGAAATTTGATTAGGTGGATAAGACCGCTTGGCGCATCTTTGTTTGTGGGCCAGGAAGAGCTAAAAGAATACCGGTAGCAGCCAGTAGCCCTGTTACAAGCGGGATTCGGTGAGGAGCAACATCGCAGTATTTGCGGAGTATTAGGAATAAAACACTTGCTAGAGCGATGGCCGTCCAAGAGAGCATGTTGGCGGCGCCGAGGAATCTTCCTCTTTCTGCTTCCGGGGCTAAATATTGAAGCGCGGCCTGAAGGGGAACGACATAGAAGCCTGACGATATTCCACCAAGGAAGAGGAGACCGGCAGTCGTAGTGAAGGTGGGGGGGATGAGGCCGAGCGCAAGAAAGGCGATGGCCATTCCCGTGGCTCCTAGAGGGATTAAATTGGTGCGGATATTCGAACCCGATAGGAGCCCAGCCAATGCGGAACCGATGCCAATTGAACCTCCGAGAATGGCTAATAAAAGGCTTCCCGCTGCTTGTGATATCCCAAGGAGGGCAGGCCAATCAGGGAGGAAAAGGAGGGCGAGGCCTGCTAAAAGGTAAAACCCTGCCCAGCATCCGGCGATGAGAAACCCCGGGCCAGCTTGCATTGCGGAAAGAGCATCTTTGTAAGGTTTGAACCACCCAAAAGAGCTGATTAGGTGCGGTGCCTGTGGCTTCTGGTAAGGGATATGGTTTGCCATTCTCCAGCCAAGATAAGCAAGGGCGATGAGGACTCCTCCTGGAGCCCAGTTTTCGCCTCCGTTGGCCCACAGAGCATAAAGTGGACCCGCAAGTCCCATCCCAATGATGGCAGAAAGGTGAGTCGTGGCATTAATCCAGCCATTTGCCAGGCTTAGATATTGAGATTGGTTGAGTTCGGGTATTAAGCCGTATTTAGTAGGGCCGAAGTAGGCGCTTTGAGATGCCAAAAGGAAAAAAGCAACAAAGGTGAGTACTAAGCTCCCGGACAAAAGGCCTACGGCGGCCACGGCTGCAATGTAGATTTCCACTTTTTTGAGTGCTTGGGCCAAAGTGGTCTTCGATTTTCTGTCTGCAGTTTGCCCTGCGAACCCGGAAATCATCAAAAAGGGGAGAGCCATTGCCAGTCCGACCCAACCTTGCCCTCCTCGGCCTAACTCTCCCGCCCATATTCCTCCCGTGGCCACTGAAAATGACAAGAAATATCGAAGAAGATTGTCGTTCAGGGCACCACAGAATTGAGCGCCTAAAAGGAAGGCGAAAGCACGATTCACTTCAGATTTTTCTTGAGTCAGCAAAAAGAAGTGTTCTAGCCCAGCTTCTCTGGCCAATCTCCAGCTGGCAGTCAAGCCCGGGGGGGGCAAAGAGGACTATTGCTGATCCCATTTCGAACCAACCGAGCTCTTCTCCGGGTGAAAATTGTTTCGGTTTTTTGTAGTGCCGGTGTGAAGGGACCCATGGCCCCCCTCCAAGGGTTGCGTCAAAAGGGAACTTCATGCGCCCAACGTTCATTGCTCCAATAAGGAGTATTGAGAAAGGGAATCCTTCTGCGCTTTTTGCGTGTAAAGCCACACGCCTGTTTCGGGCTAGTATTTTCATGCTTCTTCGCATAAGAACCGGATCCACTGGCTGCAAACCACCTGGAAGTACAGAGACTTCTTCTACTTCCATTTCACATGGAGCGTGAAATCGATGGTAATCCCCTGGCCCTAAGTGAATGAGAGTTGCCGAATAGTCCAAGTAATCAGAGATCGTTCGACCCGGGAGCAATTCGTGAGTGCTATAGGGGACTTCTTTGATGACCCAGGACCCTTCAGGGGTAACGGATTGATGGTCGACTAGAGTTCCGTCCGAAGGGGATAGCCATCCTTTGTCCGGTGGGAGTGGTCGGGAATCTGGTGGCAGTGGACGAGTGAATAAATCGAGAAAACATTGGTATTCAGCGATGTCCCCATGGATAGTGGCCTGCCGGATTCCTAGGGCGCGAGAGAGAAGTCGCCAAAGCGGTTTCCTTACCCACCGCGGGAAAGGTATCCGCACTAATACCCCAATTAGTCGGGTGAAGAGTCGGCGTGGTACCCCGGGAAGGGTGACAAGGAATCGAGGGTCAAAGGCCAATGGGAATGAATCGTAGGATGGCGGAGGTAGGCTATGCTGCGACTCATGAAGACATTTCTCCTTCTGGGAGAAAAGCGTTCAACCTAGAAAACTATTCAGTCGAGCTATACTCATTCGGTTAACGGTGGAATTTCCTTTGCACCTTCTGGTTCTCGCCGGCGGCGAGTCTTCCCGGACCGGCGGCGCCGGCCCAAAATCCTTGCTTGGATTGTGTGGAAAGCCACTTCTTGAGCATGTGATTGAGGCTTCATCTCCAATTTCGTTTGAGAGCCAGTCTTTAGTCGTGGGTGCAAAGCACGGTGATGAAATTGCCGCTTGGCTGACTACGAGTGGCAAAGAGGGTTGGAATACTGTTGTCCAACCTAAAGCTCTTGGTACAGGAGATGCGGTGCGTTGTGCTCTGGATATTCTCCCCGACGAAGGTCGACTGCTAATCCTTTATGGTGATATGCCCCTGTTGACTGCGGAGACTTTGGGCTTTGTTGCTGAACAGAAGTCCAATGTCCTGCTAACTGCAGTAGTGGATGATCCGACTGGTTATGGCCGAATCATCCGTGATGAAGAGGGTTCTATGACTGGCATCGTAGAACAAGCGGATACTGATGAAATATCGCAAGGTGTTCCAGAAGTCAACGCAGGTGTATATCTCCTCAGTATTCAAGACTTAAGGAAAGCTATTGCCTCGCTGACAAATGAAAATGCACAAGGTGAGTTCTATTTAACCGATGCTGCTACTGCCGTTTTGGACGAATCGGACGGGGTGACTGTTGTCTTGGAGGATGGGGATGATGAGGTTAGAGGGGTTAATACAATGGCAGAACTCGCGAGAGCTTCCCGCATTGCAGCGGATCGGAACCTTTTGTTTCACATGGAGAAAGGCGTCATTTTTGAAGACCCAGGTAGCACTTTCATTGAGTGTGGGGTCGATATCGGAGCGGGGACAAGAGTTCTCCCATTTACGGTGATTAGAACTGGTGTCGAATTAGGGTGTGATTGTGTAGTCGGTCCCTTTGCGCACTTAAGGCCTGGCACTCGCTTGGACGATGCCGCCGAAGTGGGTAATTTTGTCGAAAGTAAAAACGCGCTACTTGGTGCTGGCGCAAAAGCCAAGCATCTCAGCTATCTTGGAGATTGCGTAGTAGGCTCTGGGGCCAATATTGGTTGCGGAACTATTACTGCGAATTTCGACGGAAAAGAAAAACATCAGACAGTAATTGGGGACCGTGCATCTATCGGCTCTGGTACCGTCCTGGTGGCCCCGGTAAAGGTTGGCGCAAAAGCTCGTACTGGAGCAGGGGCCATTGTTACTCGAGGTTGCGATGTCCCTGACGGTGAAACAGTCGTGGGTGTCCCAGCTAAACCCATTTCTCCTTCTCAATCGTGACTCGGACTCTTCAATCTCCTCACAATATTTCCCCTAAGACTGACCCAGCCCCGGATGTAATGCCTTCAACTTCAGAAAGATTTCGGTTGATAGCAGGTTCAGCCCACCCTGAACTCGCTCGAGAAATTGCTGGCTATCTTGATGTGCCTCTTGCCGCTGCGAGTGTAGCTCGGTTCCCTGACGGGGAGATTGACATTAAAGTCCAGGATGATATGCGCGGGACGGATGTGTTCATTTGTCAGCCGACTTGTCCACCGGTAAACGAGAACCTGATGGAGCTTCTTCTTTTGATTGATACGCTGCGTCGGGCAAGCGCCGGGCGAATTACAGCTGTAGTGCCTTATTTCGGTTACGCCCGCAAAGATAGGAAGGATGAAGGGCGAGTTCCGATTTCGGCCAAACTTGTAGCCAACACTTTGGTCTCTTCTGGTTGTGACCGGGTATTAACAATTGATCTTCATGCTCAACAGATTCAAGGGTTCTTTGATATTCCGGTAGATCATCTTTGGGCCCGACCTGTTCTTGAAGAGGTCGTTCGGGAAGAAGGACTGGAGAATTTAGTGGTTTGTTCGCCTGATGTGGGTGGAGTAAAGCTTGCCCGAGCGTGGGCAAAAAGTTTAGGGGCTAGTCTGGCTATTGTTGACAAAAGGCGGACTAGCGGGGAAGACGTTGTTATGGAGAACGTGATAGGCGAGGTCGAAAATTGCGATGTCCTGTTGACCGATGACATGATTTCTACTGCTGGGACTATTACTCAAGCCGCTCGCATTCTGAAGGAGCGTGGCGCAAATCGCGTGTTCATTGCTGCTGCTCATGCGGTGTTGTGTGGTCCTGCGCGAGAAAGGCTTGCAGAATGTCCTGCCGAAACTGTGTGGGTTTCGAATACAATACCGCTCGGGGGAGATTTACCCCCGAATCTCAAAACTGTTTCAGTTGCCCCCCTCTTGGCTCGTGCTGTAACCCGAATTCATCGGGAAGAATCCCTCAGCGCTCTCTTCTGGGAAGGAGGTTCATCTTGATTTGGAAATATGGAAACTGTCTTTAAGGCTCAACCCCGGTCTACTACTGGGTCCCGTGACTCTCACGCTTTGCGGCGCGAAGGGCTCATTCCTGCAAATGTAGTTGGTGTGGTTGGAGAAGATAGAGATAGTCTCTCTATCTCTATAAATCGGCATGACTTTGAATCTGCTCTCCGCCAGAATGTGCGGGTTTTTCAGCTTGAAGTTGAAGGTGAGGATGAAGGTCAGCAGGTCCTCCTCAATGAAATCCAGTGGGATGCCATGGGCGATGTTATTAATAATGTTGAATTCAAAAGAGCGCCAAAGGGGGTTAAGGTCCAGGTCAATATTGAATTGAAGTTTCTTGGTACCCCAAAGGCAAGAGGCGAATTTGTTAAGCAAATGGCAGACTTGGAGGTCGAGTGTCGTCCAAGTTTGATTCCAGAATCGATTTCAGTTCAGACCAGCGAGATGGAACTCGAAGATGCTATTACAGTCGGAGATCTAGAATTTCCGGAGGGTGTGGAATCCCTAGTTCCAGCCGAGGAGGTGATTTGTCAACTTCGTCCGTTCCTGGAAGAGGAGGAAGGGGATGAGGCCAGTGAAGGGGAGGAATCGCTTGAGCCTGAATTGATTGGGCGCGATGATGCGGAGCCAGCTGCAGATTCTGGCGATTCTCCTGAGGAATCCGAGGACTAGCCCCTTTTCCTATTTGTCCCTATGATTCCAGGTCCTTTTGCCGGGGAAGAACCCCCTGGTGAGGGGCCTCGACTTGTGGTTGG
>DNPI01000168.1 GCA_003501525.1 Planctomycetota bacterium | reverse complement strand
CCCAAGCGAAAGCCACTTCGACCACCACGCAATATGTGAGGAGCTTGGGACATATTCTCCATCCCACCAGCAACGCAAACCTCAGCCTCGCCGAGTTCCAGCATTTGAGCTGATGAAACAATCGACTGCATCCCTGAGCCGCACAAACGGTTCACCGTAAGAGCAGGCACGGTGTGCGGGATGCCAGCATGTAATGCAGCATGGCGAGCTCCATAGATAGCGCCCTTTTCTGTCTGCAAAGCATTACCCATGACAACATGGTCAACCTGTTCTGCGTTAACGCCGGCCCTCTCTAAAGCAGCACCTATGGCATAAGCCCCAAGTTGGTTTGCCCCAGTATCCGCAAACATGCCATACCCCGGAGTGCCCGCATATTCGGTCATTGCGGTTCGAGCTCCGCCGACAATCACTAAATTCTCTTTCAGGTTCATTCCTTAATGCCCTTCAAACTCAGGTTTCCGCTTTTCGAGAAAAGCCTGGACTCCCTCCTTCATATCGCGAGTTGAGAACATCATTCCAAACGAGTCCGCTTCTAAGCTTTCGCCTTCCGATTGACCGACTTCAAGCCCTCTGCGAATAGTCTCAAGGGCTGCCTGAACCGCAACCGGACCGCGCGAAGCCACTTTGAGGGCTAAACCACGCACTTCATCCCAAAGAGCCTCTGGCTCAACCACTCTATTAACAACACCAACCCGTAATGCTTCCGAAGCCGGGAACTGATCACCAGTCAAAATCCACTCTCGCGCCACGCTTGGTCCAGCAATCCGCAAAAGACGCTGTGTCCCGCCAAACCCGGGGATTAAACCAAGGCCAACTTCAGGGAGACCGAGCTGCGCAGAAGTTGAAGCAACACGCAAATGACAGGCGAGAGCTAATTCAAGTCCTCCGCCCAAGGCATAGCCCTGAATCATGGCGACAACCAGTTTCGGACACGCTTCAATCGCCGAGAGCATGTCCTGCCCAAAATGACTAAATGAACGAGCTTCTAAAGCATCGTATTCAGACATTTCTGCGATGTCAGCGCCTGCAACAAAAGCTTTTTCACCACTGCCGGTCACAACAATCGCTCGAACCGCATCATCCAGTGCCAGCTCTTCAATTGCCGCCCGCAACTGACCTACTACTTCAGCATTGAGGGCATTAAGAGCATCTGGTCGATTCACGACAAGCTTGGCAATACCATCCTCATCAACATCAACCTGAAGATCAGGCCATGCGTATTCAACTTCTTCTACGAGGTCGTCTACTTCTTCGGCACTACTCATTCTTCATTGTCGAAACGAATGGTGGCCCGACTAATTTCACAACGCACTTCAGGCGCTGACATTTCCCCACCTCCTCCAGGGCCGACTGATACAGATGCCAACTTATCAAGAGTGTTCTCACCACCAATTAATTTGCCAAAGGCCGCATACTGGCCATCGAGAAAGGTAGCGGCATCATGACAAATGAAGAATTGGCAAGAAGCTGAGTCGGGGTCATTGCTACGAGCCATCGAAATGGTGCCTCGCTGATGACTGTAAGCAGAATCTTGAGAGAACTCGCCCGGTATCGTTCCGGCAGGTCCTGAACCAGTACCGGTCCCTTGTGGACATCCACCCTGAACCATGAACCCGGTCACAACGCGGTGAAAGGTCAAGCCATCGTAGAAACCACCAGAAACGTACTGGAGAAAGTTCCGAACTGTACCGGGAGCAACTTGAGGCCAAAATTCGAGCGAAAGCGTGCCTGCTTCCTGCCCATCAATAGAGACTTCGATATCGACTCGTGCATCGACAAGAGCTGAATCATCGAGATCGTGAATGTCGAGAGTGTTTTCCATGAGTGTAGTTAAAGGAGTGAAGACAAAAGGCTACTCGAGCCTCTTGATGACGTGCCAACCAAATGGACTGGTAGAGGAGTTGTAGTTGGCAATTCCAACTTCACCCACCTTCAACGGAAAGGCTGCATCACCGAAGCCGGGGACCATCTGTTCTCTAGGAACCTGGACAGGTCCCATTCGAGCAATAAGTGCATCCCGTTTCGCTGTCATCATCGCCTGATAAGAAGCCTGATCGAGAGTGCGAGCTGCCATCTGCGCATCTAAATCCGTTTTATAAGCCATAAATTCTTTGCCCAAGAGGGAACGGGATCGCTCTCCATCAAGATCCCGTACTCCTCGGTTGAGCATGCGATAAACCCCCGGAGGTTCTGGGCCCTCTCGGGGCGGATCGTCTGAGAACTCAACCACAAGAGCTTGGAAATCTTCGCCTTGCTGAGCGCGCGTAAGGACCTCCTGCGCCAAGGCCTCCGCTTCTTCTTGTGTGCGCGTAGCAGTGGTTGGAGTTCCCGCAAAAGAAATCAAAACATGCTGAACGACTATTTTCTCCGCTTCGCCACCAAGGTCCAACTCTGGAAGAGGACGAGCTATAACTTCCGTTCCTTCTCCCAGATTACCTTTGCGAACTACTGCTTTAACAATATGGGCGTTCTGACTAGGGCGTGATTGTTCGCCCCCTGGCCCCATAACAACCGGAATATTTGCCAACGCCTCCAGAGTGGAAACTCCCGAATGCAATTTCCCAAATGAGGCATAGCTCCCATCGAGATTCCAACCACGCTCGCCGGTGTCAGAGCAAACAAAGAATTGACAAGAAGCAGAATCAGGGGAGTTACCCCTTGCCATGGAAAGAACCCCATATTCGTGACTGAACTCTGGGGAATCAGAAAATTCACCCGGAATTTGGCCGTGAGGGCCATCACCCTGCCCTGTTCCCTTCGGGTCACCTCCTTGCACCATGAAATCACGCAAAACACGATGGAATCTCAGGCCGTCGTAAAAACCCTCGTCGCAGTAACGCAAAAAGTTGCGCACTGTTTGGGGCGCTTTTTCAGGCCAAAAAGTAAACACCATCGTCCCAACCGAATCGCCATCAACTGAACACTCCATCTCAACAAAGTAACTGCCCAAATCTGAATCCGCGACTTCGCCACTTGGGCTAAAACCAAACTCTGGCGCACGGGACGGCTGATAAGCAGGAGCACCCTTCGGTTGGTCCGCAGGAATCAAAACGACATCCTGCCCTTCGTGCCCCTCCTTGATCATGGGCGGAGCAGCAGCAGACAGGCCACCTTGGGAATCAGAAGACTGACTTGTACAAGCAGCCATTAAGAGGAAAAAAGGGAGTGTTCTTTTCATGGGAGAGAGAAAGCAGCAGCGATACCAAGGCCACCACTCACGCAGAGAGTGGCAAGACCGCGAGAAACCCTGCGGCGGTTCATTTCGTGGAGAAGTGTGACAACTATGCGCGCCCCAGAGCAACCAATAGGGTGACCAAGGGATATCGCGCCGCCGTTGACGTTTAGGATATCTTCGGGGACGGAAAGACGCTTGAGACAGGCAATGGCCTGAGCCGCAAAAGCCTCGTTGATTTCCACTAACCCGAAATCATCGAGTGCCCATCCTCGACGCTCCAAGAGAGCATTGACTGCAGGCACCGGCCCCAGCCCCATCCGAGCAGGGTCTGTACCTTCAACTTGGCCGTCTTCGAAAAGAGCCAAAGGGGTAACCCCGTATTTTTCGGCAGCTTCGCGGGACATTAGGACCAGGGCAGCTGCACCATCAGTAATCCCTGAAGAATTACCTGCCGAGACTGTGCCCTTTTCGACATCAAAAACCGGAGGGAGCGAGCCCAGCTTCTCTGGGGATGTTTCGGGCCGAGGATGCTCATCACGCTC
The DNA here is from genome assembly GCA_003501525.1 of Planctomycetota bacterium. Classification (GTDB taxonomy): domain Bacteria; phylum Planctomycetota; class UBA1135; order UBA1135; family UBA1135; genus UBA1135. Next base: position 4,031 of record DNPI01000168.1, on the reverse strand, counting down.
GACAACTGTTGAACCTTTACGAGAAGGGACTTCAATTGGAACAACCTCGTCGGAGAAGCGTCCATCTGCCCAAGCAGCACCAGCTTTCTGCTGACTTTGCAAAGCAAAAGCATCCTGCTCTTCACGAGAGATCCCATCCTCGGTAGCCAGAAGCTCTGCCGTCTCTCCCATTAGCATTTCAGAAAGAGGGCAAGAAAAACCATCACGATGCATGAGGTCCTCAATTTTCCCGTCCCCAAGCCGAAATCCCCCGCGCATGCGGCCCAGCATGTAAGGAACATTCGACATGCTCTCCATTCCACCGGCCAACGCTACAGATGAACGCCCAGCACGGATAGCGTCAGCAGCAAGGAGAATCGATTGGAGGCCTGACGCACAAGCTTGATTAATCGTCATCGCCGTTTTTTCTTGAGGCACGCCTGCTTCCCACATGACTTGGCGGGCGGGATTGGGACGAGCGCCGGCTTGACGAGCCATCCCGAAAAACCCGGAATCAACGACTTCGGGCTCAATCCCGGCCTTTTCCAGCGCTCTCGCGGCAGCAACTCCACCCAATCGAGTGGCAGGCAAAGGAGCCAAACCACCCATGAAACGCCCTATGGGCGTTCGGGCGGCAGATGCCACGACGACGGGTTCCAAATCAGACATTTAAAGAAGCCGGACAACTCCCGGCAGCCGCACATTCTAGCCGACCCTAGAATCCCACCCATGAACCATGTGCTCGAATGCGTTCCCAACTTCAGCGAAGGCCGAGACCAATCCATTATCGACTGCATTGCGAAAGCAGCAGGAAGCGTTGCAGGAGCTGAATTGCTCGATGTGGACCCTGGGGCTGCTACAAATCGAACTGTTGTAACACTGGCTGGAGAACCAGAAGCCGTCATTGAAGCAACAGTACGAGCAGCTAAAGAAGCAACCTCCCTCATCGACATGACACGCCATTCCGGGGAACATCCTCGCTTTGGAGCCCTGGATGTATGCCCACTAGTTCCTGTTGCAGGCATCACGATGGAAGAAACCATCCAATTAGCCCACAACCTAGGTCAGAGATTGGGCGAAGAGGCAGGACTCAGCGTATACCTCTACGAAGAAGCAGCCACCCAACCAGAGAGGCGAAACCTCGCTCAGCTACGCGAGGGGGAATACGAGGGGCTAGCTGAGCGCATGAAAAATGCCGACCACGCCCCTGATTTCGGGCCCGCAGCATTTCAGCCCAAAACAGGCGCGACTGCCGTTGGCGCTCGAAACTTCCTTGCAGCATTTAACGTCAATCTCAACACAACCTCTACTAGAAGAGCAAACGCAGTGGCCTTTGATGTGAGAGAAAAAGGCCGCATCCAGCGGGAAGACGATTCTTTAACAGGACCTGTTGTTAAGGACACTGAGGGTAACCCTGTCTGGATTCCCGGCTCACTGGAATCAGTCAAGGGAATTGGCTGGTTCATTGAGGAATATGGGATTTGCCAAGTCTCACTCAATCTCACAGATCTCTCTAAAGTTTCCCTACATCAAGCTTTTGATGAAGTAGAGGCTAAAGCCCGCGAACGAGGCATCAGAGCAACTGGGTCAGAATTGGTGGGACTCGTACCCCGCTCTGCCCTACTCGAAGCTGGACAGCACTACCTTCGTCGGCAAAAGCGCTCAACAGGAGTTAATGACCGAGAGTTAATCCACATCGCTGTACGAAGTATGGGGCTCGACGAACTAGGGCCCTTCCAGGAGAAAGAGAAGATTGTGGAAAGCGCTCTTGAAGCTCACAAAAGAAGGACCTCCGCACTCGCTTCCGAGACTGGAGGAGCAGACTCTCACCCGGAACTCAAACTGGTTGAAAAGACCGTCCAGGATTTCGTCTGGGAAACCGCTTCAGAATCCCCCGCTCCGGGTGGCGGGTCAGCCGCCGCAGCAGCCGGAGCCTTGGGGGCGGCCCTCGCAACAATGGTCGCGAATCTGTCTTCTCATAAACGCGGATGGGACGACCGTTGGGAAGAATTCAGCCGCCATGCTGAACAAGGGAAATCTTGCCACGATCGCCTTCTAGCCTTGGTAGATGAAGACACTGCGGCTTTCGATGGAATTATGGCCGCCTGGCGACTTCCTGATGGCAATACAGAAGAAGAAGCCGCAAAAAAATCCGCCGTTCAGGCCGCTGTCCAAAATGCCATCGAGGTGCCAATCCAGGTAATGGAAGTTTCGCTCGAATCCATGGCAACCGCCCTCGCTATGGCCGCATCAGGGCTCGAGGCATCAGCAAGCGATGCCGGAGTGGCAGCACTCTGCGCCCGGGCAGCTGTTCTCGGTGCCGGGCTCAACGTCCGCATTAATGCCCCTGACCTTGAAGACGAATCTCTCCGTGACGCCCTCCTTGCCAAGGCCTCGGAACTGGCCGACTGCTCTGAAGAACTCGAAAAGAAAATTCTAGCCGTTGTCGACAAGCGCCTCAGAGAAGGATCGGACTAGGGTAGTTGCGTAAAAAATTCCCCTCGAGGGAGAAGGTCCACTTCATTGCATCATGGTAAACCGCTGAATCCGTCTTACTTGGGCTACTCCTGGACCACCCCGCCCATCACCACGGTTCTGACGGGATTCTCGCCCAAGAAATAACCGAAATGGTCGATGTCAGGTAAATCCAGGACAACCAAGTCGGCATCGTGGCCCGGGATAAGGCGTCCCTTGCGATCTCCAGCCCCCAAACTATCAGCGGCAGTGGAGGTAATCGCGGTCAGGGCTTCCTCGGCAGTAAGGGCCAAGCGTCGACGTGCAAAGTGAGCGGCTTCCGGAAGACTCGGACAAGGGCAAGACCCGGGATTGAAGTCTGTCGCAACGAAACAGCGCACTCCTGCAGCCAACAATCTACGCGCCGGAGCATCGGATTCCTGGCCGAGAAAATGAGGGACGGCCGGCAATAAACCAGCAAAAGTCGTCCCAAGGGCTAGGGCCTCTAAACCCCTATCTTCGAGGACTTCAAGATGATCGACTGACTCTGCACCAAGCTCTACAGCTAACTCCACTCCGCCAAGAGCCTCGAACTGATCAGCATGTACCCGTAGAGCCAAACCGACCTCCTTAGCTTTTTCTAAATAGCGACGGGAGCGGTCAAGATTGAATGCAATACCTTCAATAAAGACATCCGCAGCGCGAGCAAGACCTGATTCTGCAACAGCCGGTAAACCCTTATCACACAGTTCATCTATCCAATCATCTGGGTTTTCGCGGTGCTCCTCGGGAACCGCATGAGCCCCTAAAAAGGTGGGGAAAACCTCCATCCCCGTAGCTTCGGCGGCGAATGCAATAGCTCGAAGAGATTTCAGTTCTTCTTCGACCGTCAAACCGTAACCAGATTTAGCCTCGCAAGCAGTAGTGCCATGACACCTCATCCGGCGGAAGTGGTCAGCCACTTTGCGTGAAAGCTCCTCTTCACTCAATCCTCGAACAGCCCGCACACTGGAAAGAATCCCTCCTCCGGCAGCAGCAATTTCTTGGTAATCAGCTCCTTGAGAACGCAAGCTGAATTCTCCGGCACGCCCCTCGGCAAAAGCTGGGTGAACATGAGCATCCACAAACCCAGGAGCCACAACACCACAGGCGACATCCAATTCCGATCTCGCGTCCCAACACTCGCGGAGGCTCGAAGCCTCTCCAGTCTCGAGGACTTTGCCCCTTCCTATCACAAGCCCGTCGCCTTCCAACACCTCTTCCCCAGAAAAGACGGCACTGGCTCCGTGCACCAGGAGATCGCAAGGAGATTTAGTCATACACAGATATGAGATTCATCTTTTCTGCTATCTCAATTCCCCTCGGCCTCAGCGAGTACGGCATCATAAATTGCATGAATACTTTCCGCTTCATGCTCAATCGAGTGGTGGTCAGCAATGTGATTCCGCGCCTGCTCTCCCATACGCAAAAGCTTATCTGGATTAACAAGCATCGATTCAAGAGTATTGGAAAGGGCAACCAAATCATCGGTAGGAACAATCTCTCCGTTTACCCCCGGGACAATGAGCTGCGGAAAGCAGCCTTCACTAGAAGTCAAT
>DNPI01000120.1 GCA_003501525.1 Planctomycetota bacterium | reverse complement strand
CTCTACAAAAAGCTCCATTCTGATACAAGAAAAAGACGGCTGGACTTCCTTAGATTCCAGAGATCTGCTCCAAGGATTGAAAAGATTGAAACGCTAAAAATAAGCCCTGACAAAAACAAAAAAAGATGAGTACCCCTGACAAAAACAGGAAGAGGATGAGCACTTCTGACAAAAACAAGAAAAGAATGGGCACCCGCGCCGTCCACGCCGGCTGGGAACCCGACGCCGCTACTGGATCCGTCATGCCTCCTGTTTATCTCACGAGTACTTATGTACAAGATGGCCCGGGCCGTCCTCGTAACGGATTCGAATATTCCCGCACACAGAATCCAACTCGCTTCGCCCTGGAGGATGCACTCGCAGAGCTAGAGGGCGGCTGCGCCGGCTTTGCCTTTGCCTCCGGAATGGCAGCGATACACACATTAACTCTAACCCTAAAAGCCGGAGACAGAGTAATTGCTGGGGACGATTTATACGGAGGGTCTCACCGCCTTTTTAGCCAAATAGCGTCTCGATTCGGACTCAACTTTGAGTTTAGGGATTTGACGACTTCCAACGCTTTCGAAGCACTGCCCGAAGACACTCGCTTGGTATATCTCGAAACTCCTTCAAACCCACTTCTCCGAATTGCTCCCATCGAAGAGGCTGCTAAGGCCGCACACAAGGCTGGAGCCGAATTAGCAGTTGACAACACCTTTGCTTCGCCCATTATCCAAAGGCCACTTGAATTAGGGGCGGATTATGTCGTGCACTCCACTACTAAGTACATCGCAGGTCACAGTGACGTCATTGGAGGAGCCATTATTTGTGCAAATCGAGAACAAGCTGAAGACGTCGCTTTTCACCAAAACTCAGCAGGCACTTCAAGTAGCGCGTTTGATTCTTTCCTCACACTCAGAGGATTGCGCACTCTCCCTCTCAGGATTGAACGTCATTGTTCCAATGCCGCAACCATTGCAGATTTTTTGAATAACCACCCTGCCGTAAGCGCTGTCCTTTACCCTGGACTTCCAGAGCATCCCGGGCACGAAATAGCCCGCGCCCAAATGCAAGGCGGATGGGGAGGAATGCTGTGCTTCGAACTCCCGGAAGGGGGTCCACAATCGGAGGCCTTGGTATCGGCTTTAGAGATTTTTCAATTAGCCGAAAGCTTAGGGGGCGTGGAATCCCTAATCGAACTCCCCGCCCCTATGACACATGCTTCCGTTCCAGCAAAAGAACGACAAGCCCGAGGAATTAGCGATGGCCTAGTCCGCGTCTCTGTTGGCATCGAAGATTGTGACGACCTAATCGCCGATTTATCTCAGGCTCTAGACAGAATTACCTAGGAGCTCCAGGGTGAGCTTCCATCAGTTGCCGGGCCTCGGTTGCCTGAATCATCCTCCTCATCAGATGGCGAATCAGAATCTGACTTAGGCACAGACCAAGGATTGGCCTCCGATGCAGGAGTATCTTTAGGCTCAGTCACTGCAACCTCTTCTTCCGGCTCAGCTGACGGAGCCTCCTCAAGACCAGAGGGAGGGGCAGTAGGCGAGGTCTCAGCCACCGAAAAAGGAACTGATGCAGAAGGGGTAACCGCGGAAGAAGGGTCAGGACCATTCTCAACCCGTTTCTTTAAAACATTACCTACTTTAAATTTGACAACTCTCTTGGGTGGAACCTCTACTTTCTCCAATGTTTTTGGGTTCTGAGCCATACGCCCAGGGCGTTGGCGCACCTCAAAAACTCCAAATTTCCTAAATTCCAACCGATTGCCCTGAATCAATTCGCCAGCAACCTCATCGAGAAACTGCTGCAGAATATCTCTTACAAGAACTTTCGTCTGGCCTGTATGGTCCGCAATCCTCTGCACCAAGTCTCGCTTGGTAATCGTGGATCTTTCAGGCTCGCGCATTAGTGGAGAGAAGGAAGGGCGGTTCCCCTTAGTCCTTTGTGAACCGTAGGTTGCGGGAAACTATTAAGTTCGTCAAGAGGAAGCACATGGATATTCCAAGAAATAAGTAGCTGGGCCACGGTTGAGTAATTCGACTTCCATCTCTTCGCCAAAAAATCCTTGTGCTACGAGGCTTACTTTTCCCGCCAATTCAGAACTAAATCTGTTAACCAATTCCTTCGCGCGTTCCGGCTCTAAAGCCGGGGAAAAAGAGGGACGGCGACCTTTTCGAGTGTCCGCCGCGAGTGTGAATTGACTAATTACAAGCACTTCCCCTTCACTTTCCTGAACACTTAGATTCGTACGACCCTCCGCATCAGGAAAAACCCGATATTCCGCTACTTTCTTCGCAAGTACATCGACTTCCGATTCTCCATCACCCTCCAAGCAAGCGAGAAAGACCAAGAGACCAGGGCCGATTGAGACCACCTCCGATTGACCCCCTCTCACTCGCGCCCAAGCGACCCGCTGCAAAAGAGCTCTCATTTTGAAGTCATCACTTTCAACCACAATCGAGCTTGCAGCATCTGCGGCAAAGGTAATCCTGCACCGCTTTCATCTTCGAGAAAAATGCGGAAATATGTAATCGCCTGCTCCTTATTGCCGAGATAATCTCGATACAAAACCCCAAGATTAAAAAGGACATTGTGATCTTGTGGAAAGGAAGAGAGAAGTGTTTCGAGAACCTCTCGCGATTCTTCTGGGCGACCTGATTCCACTAAAACTGTCGCGAGCAAGAGTCGCGACTCTTTTGAAAGTGGTGCCGACTCAGCATCTAAAATTTGCAATGCGGTATTGAATTCGCCAGCTGCTAGTGCCGCTCTCACTTTGGTTTGCATAACGAATTCAGAGGAATGGGTGTTGACCCACGGTTCCGTCAACGCCGCTCGAAGAGCAATATCATCTCGACCATGGAGGGAGGCCAAATGACCGAGTAACCGCCATCCTTCAGCGCAGCCTGGGTGATTACTCAATATAGTTATCAAGCGCTGAAGGCCTTCCTCGTCCCCAACGCGGAATGGGCGAGCCCCAATGCGCAAAATACGAGCTTGAACAAAATCAGGTTTAAACCTCAAAGATTGTCCTGCCAAAGAACCTCGAATATCTGGATCCTGACATGCACGAGCCGCAAGATAAGCGGAAAGGAATCCGGGGTTTTCTTCCCAATTTTGCACCCAAAATCTTTCGAATTCTTCTGCACTCTGTCCCAAGGCCTGCAAATCCTGCAACAAAACAGCAACTCGTGGAGAATGTTCGAATCCCACTGCCACCTGCCGCGCTTCTGCTGGACCGATTTCCCACCAAGCCTTCTCAACAGCCTCGAGAAGTAGCCACTCCTCAACATTTTCTTGCTTAGCCTCTTCAACTTCAATAAGAGACGGAAGCTGCGGGGGAGCAGTGATCATCCCGCAAGCGAGCAAAAATACTCCGCTCCCCAACCATGTAAGGATACGCATCAATCGGAGTCTACAATCCCGACTATGAAGGAGGTTTTTCTCGTTGGACTCACCCTTTGTTCAGCTTGTGCAAGCCCAGTAAGTGATATTCAATTAGCGCCTCTTTTCTCGCGACAAACAGTTCCGGACTTTACGACTTTAGAGATTGCCGGTGGACTAATATCCACCTCACAAACCGACTACGGCACCGCGTGGTCAGCAGGCCCATTAGCCGGAGGCGAACAAGATTCTGATGGGAAAATGCGCATGGACTTCCTATGGCCGCTAGGTCGCTTTGAACAAGACCTTTCCCGGCCACGTAGCCTGTCGCGACTCTGGCCTGTTTTCTGGGCACGACGAGATACAAGAGCCGATGGCGTTGAAGAGTACGACTGGAATATTTTCGGATTTTTACACGGAGGATCCAGCTCTACAAAAGATGAAGAATCGTTCGCTTTCTTCCCCTTCTACGGAAAACTGAACGATTTCCTGACTTGGGACGAAATTGAATTCCACCTTTTCCCCTTTCATGTGACGACGAAAAAAGATGGGGTAACTAGCCGAAATTTCCTCTTTCCCCTTGTGAGTCGGACGGAAGGTCCCGGAGTACGTGGGTGGAAATTGTTCCCTTTCGCAGGAAGGAAAAAAAGAAATGGCTCATATCAACGAGACTTTCTCTTCTGGCCTTTTTGGCATCGGTGGCAGGAAAATCTCAGCGGCGAAGTTCGGCATGGATGGTTCCTTTTTCCTATCGCCGGGCATATCAAGCAAGGCGACTATGAAGCAACAACAGCAGTTTGGCCATTCTTGGGATGGGCATCACGGCCTTCTACTAATTACCAAGCATGGTCTATTTGGCCACTCCTTAAACACGAACAAGGCGGAATAGCAAAAGACCGAGAGGTAAAGCGAATACTCCCGTTTCTGCTACGCCACAAGGACGCAACCGGAGAAACGACCTCTTGGCTGTGGCCCTTGATATGGCACCGAGAATTCAACTACACAAACATGCAAGGAGATTCCTCTCATGTTTTCCCTTTCTTCCACAAAGGAAGTAGGCGATTTGCAGA
>DNPI01000197.1:638-5660 GCA_003501525.1 Planctomycetota bacterium | reverse complement strand
CAACCTGATATTGAGCAGAATCAGTGTCCTGCTCAGACAACGCCTCAGCAACCTGCCGCAGACCCTCGGCCTCACCTTCTGCTCGAAGAATTCGAGCTCGCTTGTCGCCCTCCGCCGTCGCGATTTCGGCATCTCTATGACCTTCCGCTTCCAAAACCTGAGATTTCTTAATCCCCTCAGCCTGAAGAATTTTAGCTCGCCTTTCCCGTTCAGCTGTCATCTGTAACTCCATTGTCTCTTGAATAGAGGCTGGTGGATTAATGTCTTGCAGTTCCACGCGATTAACCTTGACCCCCCATTTGTCGGTAGCTTCATCAAGGACTTGTCTCATCTTCGAATTAATCTCATCTCTGCTAGATAGAGTCCCATCTAAATCAAGTTCTCCGATGATATTCCTCAAAGTGGTCTGGGCCAGCTTCTCAATAGCCCTAGGGAGATTGGCCACCTCATAAACAGCGCGCTTTGCATCTGTAATCTGATAATAGAGGAGACCATTTACCTCAATAACCACATTGTCACGTGTAATAACCTGCTGCTCTGGGAAATCAAACACCTGTTCCCTGAGATCAACACGGGAGGCAATGATTGTTCGAGTCACCCTCCGCCCTTTACTGTCCAAGGCCCCTGAGCGCCACGCGATTGACCGGCCTCTATCGATGAAAGGCCAAATAACGTTAATGCCAGGAATAAGAGTACGGTGATATTTACCTAACCGTTCAACGATCATTACTTCAGCTTGGCGCACGACTTGAAGACCACGTATGGCCAACAAAATCACAAAGACAAGGATGGAAAGAAGAATCCACTGCATAATAAAATTTAAAACGAATTACTCAGAAACAGAGTGCTCTCGGGGAGCCTCCACAGTAACGGTATTGCCTTCAACAGAAATCACTTGAGCTTGCTCGCCCACCTCCATGCCCGCAGCGCAAGTCGCACGCCATTCCTCATTTCGCACGCGTGCTCTCCCGATTCCATTCGATGGAATCTGCTCAGTCACAGTCGCGGAAAGGCCCACTAGAGCATCCACATTAGTCGCGTCTCCCTTATCCAGAGCTTTGCGCAGAAAGAGGGGGCGCAATAGGAAAAGCCCGACCAAAGTGCCTCCGGCAAAACACCAGAGCTGTCCCTGAAAACCAAAATCGAGAGCAACACCGCACAGAGCAGCAACGGTGCCCGCAACAAAAGCAGCAAGGAGAAAACCAGAGGTTAAGACTTCGCCCACTAAGAAGAGAACGGTCAGCAGAGTCCAGAAATGCAATGCCGTAAAAGTCTCCAGCTGAAAAGATTCAGCGACTTGATCGAAAAAGCTTTGAGTTTCTTGAATAGGCAGCATTGGTTAATTACAAAAGCATCAGAATAACGCTCCGCAGAAAGCATGGACAATATTTACCCTTCTGCGAGATAAGAAATGTCCCATAGAGTTACTCCCTAAAGGTAAATACTAAATAAACCGATGGGGATAAAGAGATGCCACAACCGCGTCCATACCCCATGCCAATTCGGACTCCAGTACCAATCGGGCCACCGAATCGCAGAGCGGCATAAAAACTACTCATGCCCTACAACAAGGATTCCGAAAAGAAGGTGCGGGGCACATTAGCCCCATCATCCCCTTCTAAAACATTGCCTATTCTCGTAGCAGACGACGACCCTGTCAGTCGATGCCTCCTTGTTAAAACTCTTAGAGGCTGGGGACACGAAGTGCAAACCACGGACGACGGGAAAGAAGCTTGGGAATTGTTCCGCAGCGGCAAAGTCCGGCTCGTCCTTACTGAATGGATGCTCCCCGGAATGGATGGATTAGAGCTATGTCATCGCATACGAGCCGCTTCCACTGGATCCTCCCAACCAGCTTACATTGTTCTTCTAACGTCAAAGAATTCCGTCCAGGACAGAGTTGCTGCTTTCAATGCCGGAGCAGATGATTTCATTAGCAAACCCTTTCATTACGAGGAACTCCGTGCACGCGTCCAGGCAGGCGAACGAATTCTCGCCCTGCAAAGCGAACTTATAGGAGCTCGAGAAAAAATGGAGAGACTTGCTCTGACTGACCCACTCACGGGTCTCTTAAACCGACGCGCCCTCGTTGAAGCACTACGGCGCGACGAAGATCGAATGCGAAGGGAAGGTCGCCCTATGGGCGTTGTAGTGGGCGATGTCGATTATTTCAAAACAATTAACGATGAGCATGGACACCAAACTGGCGACCACGTGCTCCGAACTGTGGCTAACTGCCTTAAAGCCAGTGTGCGCGGAGGCGACTATGTAGGGCGCTGGGGCGGCGAAGAATTCCTAATAGGACTCCCCGGAGCTGACATCATCCAATGCGCAGAAGTGGCCGAGCGATGCCGCTCCCTTTTATCCGGTCAACGAATTTCTACTCGAGACAATGAAGTTCTAAAGGTGACCGCCTCCTTCGGAGCCGCAGCAACAGAAGGTGTCGACAGAGAAAGCATTATGGACTTAGTCCGCCAGGCAGACACGGCGATGTATTGGTCGAAAAATTCTGGTCGAAACCGAGTGAAAATCTACGTAGCTGGAGCCGACCCAGGATTACGCAGAAAAGCTTCTTGATTAACCTTCAATGTTTGCTGCTCAAGCTTGAGCTCACTCAAACGATTCTTTTCGGACTCCACAATCTCATCGCCAGCGCGCGTTAAAAACTGCTCATTGCTCAGTTTCCCTTCGATAGCCTTAATACCTTTCGCGACTTTTTCGATCTTTCTTTCCAACGACTCACGCAAACGACCCAAATCTGCATTTTCACCCAGAGGCAAATAGACAGAGCCTCCATGGAAAATGTCAGTTGCTGCGCCTTGGGGGCCTTCCTCTTCCTGCACCACCACACTTGGCAACCCAGTTAAAAAGGCAAGCAGTTCACTTTGCTCAGAGAGCGCCTCAGCCAATGGACTCTCTAAACAAACGACTGTGCCCTTTGTGTCTTCCCCCGGTGCGACTTCAAGCAGAGCGCTTATATTCCTGAAGCCACGAACTGCATCCTGCAGGTTCTCAAAAAGGAATGCTGCCTCACTATCGTTCTCTCTCTTCTTATCAACCCTTGGCCACTCAGATCCAATCAAAAGATTCCCTCCCTCTGAACGAGAGAGGTTTCCCCAAAGTGATTCGCTGAGAAAAGGTGTAAAAGGGTGCAGAAGACGAAGAAGGACTGACAGCGTTTCCTGCAGAGTTTTCCTTATACGAGAAGCTTCAATTGCTGCCGCACTTGCCTCATCTGCGCCTTCAGATGCCCTAAGGCGAAATTTAGCCGTCTCAACATACCAATCACAAAAATCATCCCACGTGAACCGATACAGAGACTGAGCTGCATCATGAAAGCGGTATTCCTCCAAGGCCGCAGAAACGTCAGCAACAAGCGATGCACGGCGAGAACGAAGCCATCGGCTGTCGAGCGAATCACTCTCCTCTTCGGCAACGGCATCGGCATCGGACAAATGACTAAGGACAAAGCGAGAGGCATTCCAAATTTTATTGCAAAATCGTTGCCCCAACTCGAACCGGTTTTCTGCGAGTTTTACATCTTGCCCTTCTCTCGTAAGCACCATCAAAGAAAATCGCACCGCATCCGCCCCATATTTCTCAATCATCTGGACGGGGTCGATGCCATTACCTAACGATTTAGACATTCTTCGCCCTTGACCGTCAAGCACAGTAGCGTGGACATAACAAGTGGCAAAAGGGCAGCGTTTATCGCCCTCGAAAGCTTCAAGATTCTCATACCCTGCCATAACCATGCGCGCAACCCAGAGATAAAGAATGTCGCGACCAGTAGAAAGGAACTGAGTGGGGTAGAAACGCGCCAAATCACTCGTTTCGCTCTCATCACCAGCACAACTCGGCCAACCCAAAGTGGCAAATGGCCAAAGCCAAGAAGAAGCCCAAGTGTCGAGAACATCCTCATCCTGGCGAACAATTTCTTTTCCTGTTACAGGATGAACAGAACCTATCTCTAACTCATCCACAGAAGCCAGGGCGTTCCCTTCTTCGTCATACCAGACGGGAATACGGTGCCCCCACCATAGCTGCCGAGAAATGCACCAATCCTGAACATTTTCTAGCCAATCCAAGTAAACCTTTTCCCAACGTGCAGGCTTAAAAACCAAAGCACCTGTTCGAACAGCTTCCATTGCAGGGGCAGCAAGCTCTTCCATACGCACAAACCATTGCTCGCTCACAAGAGGTTCAATTGCGGTTTTAGACCTATCAGAAACAGCTACGTTGTGCACTATTTCCTCTTCTCCGATAAGACATCCCTGCGCTTCAAGCGCTTCAAGAACAGCCTTCCTCGCAACCTCCCGGCTCATTCCACTAAATTCACCGCTCTCCTCGTTCAAAGTCCCATCAGAATTAAGAATGTTAATAATGGGAAGTTTGTGACGCTTACCGCGATCATAGTCGGCAGGATCATGCCCAGGCGTCAACTTAACCGCCCCAGTACCAAAATCGACTTCTACGGAGTCATCGGCCACTACAGGGATTTCTCTATGCGCCAAAGGAAGCGTCAACATTTTTCCGACAAATTCGCAATAACGAACATCCTCAGGATGAACCGCTACTCCAGTATCTCCCAACATGGTCTCCGGTCGAGTAGTAGCAACATCAACACTTCCAGAGCCATCGGCAAGGGGATACCGAATCGTCCAAAGAGTGCCCTTTTGCTCTACGTACTCAATCTCGTCGTCTGAAACTGCTGTCCCCAACTTACAGTCCCAATTGACCAAACGCGCTCCGCGATATACAAGCCCTTTCTCCCAAAGCCGCACAAAAGCGGTGCGCACCGCAAGTGACATTTCCGAATCAAGCGTAAAGCGAGTACGAGTCCAGTCACAACTGGCACCAAGGCGCTTTAGCTGTTCAAAAATTGCGTCTCCATGTTTTTCTTTCCATTCCCAAACTCGAGTAAGAAAAGCCTCCCTTCCTAAATCTTCTCGCGATTTGCCTTCTTTCTCCCGGAGATCCCTTTCCACAACTGCTTGGGTTGCAATACCAGCATGATCTGTA
>DNPI01000197.1:0-327 GCA_003501525.1 Planctomycetota bacterium | reverse complement strand
CATGATCTGTACCTGGAACCCATAGCGTCTCAAAACCAGCCATGCGCCTGTGGCGCACCACAATGTCTTGCATTGTGTTATTCAAGGCATGCCCCATGTGAAGGATTCCCGTTACATTCGGAGGAGGAATCATTACCGTAAAAGTCGGCTTGCCTGAAGGCTTCTCGGGGGGAGACATCAACCCGGAAGCTTCCCAAATACGATAAATCTCGGCCTCCATAGAAGCCGGTTCATAACGAGAGTTCGGCGGCAACGGTAAGTCCTGAGTCATACGCCGGGAATTATCGCACATCCTCTCCCAGGCTCCATACTCGAGGATATCTTGGG
>DNPI01000217.1:5428-6506 GCA_003501525.1 Planctomycetota bacterium | reverse complement strand
CCATCCTCCTTCAATCGATCCCACACTATGACCCCTTCAGAGACCAGGAAGGCGACTTGGGCAACGGGGTTAAGCGGGTCACCATCAAAAACCACAAAGCTAGCCGGACCGCCGGATGCAAGTGGGGCGACTCTGTCTTCTACCCCCAAGAAAGCTGCCGGCCCAACGGTAATTGCTTTCAGCCCAAGTTCCCGGTCAAGGCCTTCGTCAACCAAATGGGCTAATCGCGCCCGCCACTGGCGCACTCCTTCGAGAGAGTCCGAAGCCGGCGACAATGAAAGATTTTCAACTCCCGCTGCCAAAAATTCTGCTGGAAGATTGCAACGTAGCCGTGTGTATGGCAGAAAACTCATCGCAGCAGGCAAATCAACTCTTATCCCCGCTTCCGCGATTTCCTCCGCCACTTCAAAAAGATTTTGCGTTTGGCCATGACGGAAAACTACCCCCCGCGGATGTTCCCGCTCTCCAATCACCTCCCGCCAGTGCAACCACTCCGCAGCATTATCGAGCCAAATTTCTGCAACCCGTTCCCCACGTACCCACTCAAGAATTGGCTTGAGATCGGGCGCTACCGTAGGCGGAGAAAATTTTTCCGGAGGAGGCTTCTCATCACCCTTCTTTTTGTCTCCTTTCTGGTCGCTATGCGAACTCTTCCCCTCTCCTTCTTTCCCTGAATCAGCATTCTTGGCTTCTGCTGCTCTTTTCTTCTGCATTTCATCCCAATCTTTATGGGCTTTCTCCCAAGCCTCTTTAGCTTTCGACTCTTTCTCAATGGCTCCTTCAGCATCCTTGAAAGCGCTCCGAATCACATCCTTGCTTCTACTGCTAGCGTCCAATGTGATTTTTAAGTGAAGGTCCTTCACAATCACTTCGGGGTGAGGACCATCAGAATCTGTCGAGATTACCGAAGTGCGGCCGGGAATCCCTGAACCTGGCGGTTCAACCCCAGCAAGCAAAACACCTTCTCGCCGAAGATCCGCGAGAACTTCATTATCAAGCCAAAGCGAATCAGCCGCGGTATGACGACTATTTCGTCCAAAACCACGCGAATCAGATGCCAAAAATCCTGCATGTCCCA
>DNPI01000217.1:0-5093 GCA_003501525.1 Planctomycetota bacterium | reverse complement strand
AACAAGTGGTGGCATTAAAACGGAATGGCTACCGCGAAGGTCATGAACAATTGCCCTATCAGGGATTGCGACAGCACGACCCATCTTCTCAATCACTCCCTCGCGCACTAACACAACAGCGTTCTCTAACGTCTCCCCTCCTAGCGTCTCAATGCGATCTACCCGAAAGACTAATGCACGACCACGCGGAGCCTGCACATCGCTCTCCTGCAAAGGGAGCAACATAGAAGAAGTGAGAAGGAAGACAGAAAGCATGCCTAATAAATTTGTTTTTCGCGAATGTCGTAAGTGATTTCGCCGTCGATTAAGACTAATTGCACTGGTGAGCGTGGGTCCAGAGGCGAACCTGCTTTGACAACAATGTCTGCATCCAGGCCTGGGACAAGACGTCCAATGCGATCTCCGGCAAGGATTTGACGTGCCGGATCAGAGTTAATGGATTCCAAAGCCGTCCAAGTCGAGCAACCTAATCTCTCCGCAAGAGTTGCTTGAAAAAGAAACTCTTCTTGAGGAATTACATTGGCATCGGTTTGCACCGAGATATCTGTATTTCCAGCACTCTCGAACGCCTCGACCAAACCTCGAATCTGATTACGAGCGTGGAAACGCGCATCAAAATTGCGAGGCCCAATGTTCAAACCCGCTCCAGTTTCCGCGATAGCCTCACCTGCCATGTATCCAGAAAACGAAGCGTGGCTTACAACCACAGGGACCTTAGCCTCGAGATGAAACATTCGGACAGTCCCATAGGTATCGCGAGCACCAGCTGTATGAACAAGGAAAGGATGTTCACCCCGAAAAATACCCGCAATATGGGCAACAGCAGGGTCATCAGGCCCAGGGTCCTCAGCTTCTTCACGAGCCCAATCAAGCCACCACCTCAGCATCCACCACATCCCCATCCGAGTGGCCCCTAAGTCCCCCCCTCCTCTTTCCGGGTTATATCCTTGAGCAACTTTGACTGAACCTGGGCTCCGAAAAACAGCATCATCAACCTCAAGGGTTTTTTTCAATTTAACTAAAACGCCAGCACCAGAGATGTTGGTCCCTGAACCTGGAATGGCATTAACAGTCGTTACTCCCCCCGCACAACCCGTTCGATAATCCAAGTTCCAAGGCACCACGGTGTCGAGAACTCGCAGCTCAGGATTGTCCGGATTCACCATATCGTTGATATCACCCCATCCCCCAGTCTGAGTGTGAGAATGGAGATCAACACCACCAGGAAAAGCTATTGAATCAAGCCACTCAATGTGATCCCAGCCTTCAGGGACCTTAATGTCTCCACGAGAGCCAATGGCAAAGATGCGACCATCAGAAACTAAAATCCGAGCATTGTGAAGGACTCGGCGTTCTTCCATCGTCAAAGCCACGCCAACGTCCAAAACAATTCCAGTTTGGAACAGGGCTATCGCGAAAATGAAATTCATCATCAGAATCTGCGCCCGTCTTTCTCTGCATCGTAAACAAGCTCACCTCTAACCCATGCTTTCTGCACCCACGAGCGAGGATCAACAGGGCTTCCAGTCCAAGCGACCAAATCTGCATCCAAACCTGGACGCAGCGAACCCGAAATGTCTTCGCAAAGCAAAGCCTGAGCAGCATTGGCCGTCATCCCTTCGAGGGCAGACACGTCGTTACCGGCCCCATATCGCACTCCCATTGCCGCTTGAAATGGAAGCTCTTCTTGAGGAATGACCGGAGCATCTGTGTTGTATCCAAGCAGAAGACCTTCTGCTTCCGCCCAACCCGCAGCGCAACCTTGTATTCGATTGCGCGAGCGGTCGTGCCACACTTGGCGAGGACCATTCATGACCGGGACGCCTAACTCAGCTGCCAAAAATCCTGTTTTGTAACCGTCAAAGGTTCCATGATCTACGAAGGCCTGTAACCCCAAATCTCGCTTGAGCATTGTCAACGTTTGTAGAACAACCTGATATATCTGAGTATGGACACTAACCGGCACCTCACCAGATTCAAGACCAGGGAAATTCCGCCAACGGGGGTCAGCTTCAACAGCCTCTGTCTTGATAGCGCGAGCATGCTCAAGGCCAAGCTGGAGAGTCCTTCGAGTATTCCAATTCATTAGTGCGCGTCCAACTCGATAGCCCCACCGTTCCGGGTTACCAGCCTGCGCGACCTTCAGAGAGCCAGGATCACGGACAACCATTTCAGCAACCGTTTTTGCGGAAGTTTTGACAAGAGAACCAAACCCCCCCATGTTGGACCCCGAACCAGGAATTAACAACGCAGTTGTGACTCCCCCCGCCACGGCATCACGCAAAAGAGGATTCCAAGGATCAAGGGTCGAATAAGCATCAAGCCCAGGATTAGTCAGACCAACATTGTCATTGAGGTCACCCAAAGAACCTGCAACATGACAATGGGGCTCATGCAGACCAGGCACAAGCCAAACATTTCCCAGATTTTCGACTGGATGGTTCGAAGTGTAAGGCGAATCAACCGCCTTGCCGACCCAAACGATCTTCCCTTCCGCAACAGCGACGATGCCGCCATCGATAACGCCCTCTTCAGTCGCCGTAAAAACTTTAGCGGCAGAGAACAGTCGTAAATCATCTCCAGAAATTTGGGGAAGAAGGATGAAACTGAAAGAGAGAAACAAATTCAATCCTCTGGGACCTCCGTTCCATTAACAAAGACTCGAATAATGTTCGTGCGCAAATCCAGCGGAGGACCGTTGTGCACTAAAAGATCTCCGTCCAAGCCAGGCGCAAGGCGACCGACTCGTGATTCGAGGCCCAGCATCCTGGCTGCCCCAGAAGTCAAACTAGCGAGAGCTTGTTCGATACCAAGACCATGACGAGCAGCCATCGCAAGCACCGATGCCATCCAACGAGCACCACCCTGAGAGCCCGATTGAAAAGAAGAAACAACACCCACTTCAAAGAGCTTCGCAGAGGGGACAAACAAATGCCCTGCCTCATCTCGGTCAACAAGCTGAGTAGACACGACCACGCCTGAATCAGTAGCGATTAATTCGTCTGCTAAATGGACGGCATCCTCACCACCCAAAATATGAACAGGTATCTCGCGACTCGCGAAAGCCTTAAGCGCCAAACGAATTTCGTCAGCACGATTTGCTGCCACTACCGCGACCCCCCGCCCTTCGAAAAGGTCCCTCATCCCTTCAAGCTTTGAGTCTGTCGAAGGGGGCTGCGGCCCTTCGTCCGATTTCTTCTTGCGCCGCACTGGAGCTGCACCCTCTTCTTCTATTTCAATGCGAACGGCTTCAAAATCCACCGCCCCAATGGGACCGAATTCAACATGGCAATTCATATGGTCAGGAGCATCTACTGTTCCTGTCCCTATAACGGGGCCCATTTCAGTGGGGACCTCGAAGCGAGCCTCTGGATCTTTCCAAGTCCCCTCGAGTTCGGCGACCTCTCCAGACGGATCGTCAGGTGAGCTGAAAAGCGCAGTAAGGACTTCTCCATCATGATGCAACTGAGCATTAACCGTAATTGGCTCCGGCAACATTTCATGCTCAATCACGGCCTCCCATAGACCATTAAGCTTGTCTACAACCTTTGGTTCCTCGGGAACCTCCTCCTCTGCTCTTTCCGTCTCTTCCACCTCCTCTTCGGCCGTTTCGACTACACCTTCCCCGGCAAGACGACCGCGCAACTCTGCCTCGGAATCAGCTGCTTCCCTCTCCTTCTTCTCCGCCTCATCTTCCTCCCATTTAGCTCGCTCCTCGCGATGCTTTTGCCATTGTTCCGCATATTTTTCTCCTTTATCGAGCGTGCGCTTCAACTTGGCTTCCCGATCTGCACGGTCACCACCACGCAGGTCAAAAAACACAACGCTTCTGCCTTGAATCCAGGCATCTTCCGGAAGAGTCGCCGCCGTTTTGACGGCACGGGCGCGAGCACCTTCTGAAGGAATCCGCGAAGGCCCCACCACCATCGTGGTGACCCCACCGCGAGCTACCTGCCTCCAAGATTTTTTAAAGAAAGAGCCGGCAGCCGTTCTTCCCAGGGGAGTGCTCACATCAATCCGGCCAGTGCCAATACCCAAAAACCCTCTTGAATCAATAAATCCCGGAGTGAGATGAGTGGCAGAACCAGTATCAACGAGACGAGCGCCCAATGGGTGAGGGACTCGATGACCTGCAGCCACGACTTTCCCGCCTCGCAGGAGAACTTCAACGCCGCCCGAAATAGGCGGCCCATCCCCTGTCCACAGCGTCCCGCCCCGAACAATTGTTCCTGAATCAAAATCCAGGTCGCGAGACCAAGCAAGCTCTCCATCAACATAGACCTTCCGAACCGAAGTAGCCGCGTCAAGAGGAGGACCATCCATAACAAGAAAATCGGCATCCTTGCCGACTTCAAGGGAACCCACTCGATGCCCCACTTCAAGCGCATCAGCAGCGTCTGCCGTTATAGAAGAAAGCGCCGATGTCTCTGGAAGCCCAAAGCCCACCGCCGCAGAAGCCGCCTCGAGTAACCATGTCCAGCTACCTTGCCGACCAGGTACGACTGCAAGAGGAACACTCGCTTCATACAGCCGCCTTAACACGTCAGGGTCAAACTCTCCTTCACCGCTACCACCAAAACCGAGCCTCAGCGGCACTCGAAAGATTACTCGAGCTCTCTCAACAGCTAATCGTTTCAACAGCGCGTCGCCCCAAGAAAACAGGCCACCACCAAGTCCAAGCTCTGGGAAAGAGGCACCCCTAGGACCTACTTCAACTAGAAGAGGTAGCCCCCACAACTCAGAAAGGCCAAGGGCGGCCTCCAGCCCTTCTTGCTCAGCAGTTGAAACACGCAAGGTTCCCTTCTCCGCGAGAAAAGAACCGAACGCGGAAAGGTGAGGGTCAAATTCTCCACCACCTACAAGGGCCGCGCTTCCACTTTGGCGCAAAGCCAGCAAAGCTCCAGCGCGAGTAGTCGCGGGCTGAACCTGAGCAGGCAGGAGAGGGTTTTCGGTCGTCGGAGGGATTGGCGGCCGGTAAAAATCAGGAGGAGAAAGAGCTTCTCCATGCAAAGAGACACGCAAATCTCCCAACGCACGAAGGACCCGGCTCTCTCCAGCCGTCTTCACAACCGCACCTCGACCACCAATTAGTC
>DNPI01000124.1 GCA_003501525.1 Planctomycetota bacterium | reverse complement strand
ATAGGAAACGCGAGATTGGATATATCAGAGTAAGTTTCCAGGATTCACAAGCTCAACCGAGTAAAGAGATGTGCGCGCCGTGATGAAGAGCGTCTTGTAGTCATCGCCGCCAAAGCAGCAGTTGCTTGGCGATTCAGGGACATTAATCGTCCCGATGACCTTGCCATCCGGTGAGAGCACGGTGATGCCCTCGCGCGCTGTGGTGTAGATGTTTCCCAATACATCGACACACATTCCATCGGAGAAACCTTCTATCTTCCAGACGGGTTCCAAGTCCACTGTCCCATTAGCCTTCACTTGATAAGCAGCGATTGTCGCCGGTATTTCGCGGCGCGACTCGTCCGGATGCCAGCGACCTCCCGTATCCGCGATGTAGATGTGTTCCTCATTAGGCGAGAAGGCGATGCCGTTCGGCATGCAGATGTCTTTCAAGATGGCCGTGACCTTCTTTGTCTTTGGATCCAAGCGGAAGACGTAGTTTCCTGGTTGCTCCTTTCCCTCGCGATTATTCGGCAAGCCCCATGGTGGATCCGTGAACCAAAGCGTGCCGTCAGATTTAACGGCGACATCATTCGGCGAGTTGAGACGCTTTGCTTCAAAGCTGTCACAGAGGACCGTGAGCTCTCCGTCTTTCTCTGTGCGCACGATGTCCCGCGCGCCGTGCCGACAGGTGAGCAGCCTCCCTTCTCTATCAAGTAGGTTCCCATTCGGGTTCGGGCTTTCCCTGAAGACTCCGAGGTCTGCCCCCTCGCTCCACTCCATAAGCTTCGCGCTCGGAATGTCGCTAAAGACGAGCTTCTTCTCTTTGGGCAACCAGACAGGACCCTCCGTGAACCTCATGTCACCCGCGAGCTTCACAACAGTAGCCTCAGGAACCATCAGGTCTTGGAGGGTGAGAGCCTCAATGTCGTAGAAAGTGTTTCCACCCAATGCAGCCTTGTTTAATTCGTCAACATGGCTCTCCAGGGCTCGGTTATCCGCCTCAAGGTCGGCTATATAGATAATCACCCCCACGGTGGCGGCAATGGCTATTAACCAAAAGCGCTTGGTTTTCTTCAAATCGTTTCTCTCCATGTGGAGAATTCTATGCAATCCCAGTGCATGACTAGTACCACCACACTCCGAATCCCATGCTTTGAAGGCGAAGGGCGGTGGAATGGCCTTTGGCTTGTTAACCTATTGGGGTAAGGAATCATCCCATGGAAATTAAAAACACCAGTAAGCGCCCGCTCAAGGTACCTCTACCAGGGGGAAAAACACTTTTCCTCGGTCCCGGTGCCAAGGGGAACGTGAGTGACAAAGCTTCCGACCATCCACCTCTGGAGGAGTTGGTCGAAAGTGGGACTATTGAAGTGCTGGGAAGTGGTCGTTCGAAGTCGGGTGGAGAGTCACACGTGAAGACTGAAGTGGCTTCTTCTTCGTCGAGCAAGGGTGGCCCCGGAATGCGCAGAAGTGGTGACCGCTGAGGGGCATCTTCGCTTAGGTCTCCATCTAAATACCTTGGCGTGAAAGCTTTGAGGGCTTAATCGAACCGATAATCCCCTTTAACAATCCAGCCAGACATGATTCGTTCGGGGTCTTTTTCGCCAAACTTCGTCAACAGCTCGCGAAAGTCGTCGTTGGTGAGCCTTGGCTGCGTGGAGTTGTGCGTAAAGCATGCATAGATGAATTCGTCTCCAAACTCTTTGTTCATCAGCTCCCAGAAAATCATGTTTTTTGTCGCGCCATACGTGTAATCGTATTTCTTCTCACTAAGCGGATAATCCTTGTCGGTGTTTTTGAATTCATCCCAGAAAGCGATGTAGCCTTCACGTGATTCAACCTCCAGGAACACGCCGTCGTACTTAATCATCTCTAAGTATCCAACGTAATCGGCTAAGCCTTCGCCAACCCAGCTAGGGCCTCCACCAGAATTCCAAATATGAACAGCTTCGTGAGCCAAGACCCATTCACCGGCTTTATCAAGACCACATAGCCACATGTCGGTTGGTCCAGCCAAGCCTAGATTTGCGTAACCAGGTTTCTCAAGAATCTCATATGGGTTCAGGCCGGGGAAAGGTATGCCGGTCATTGCTTCATAATCGACCACCGCATGCTTCATCAGATTCGTCAAACGCTTTGCCTGCGATCGCTTTTCGCGTGTGTATTTGAATTGGACCTTTAAAACAGTTTCCATAAGAGGAATGTTGATCGTGCTTACTTCATAACCATCTGTATCGGGAACAATGGTGTCTTTGTCCACTTTCGATGATGCAGTAAGGAACTCCGTCTCAACCAAACCTTCAGGGTGATGAAGCTCGTTGAACGCTTGCCATTCAGTTACGAGTCTTTTTTGTTTTTTCGACAACATCGCTAGCGGGATTTCAAACTCCTTTTGGTCTGAAATTCGTTTTGCCTTCATTCGTGTGTCACCAACTTTCAGGATCTCAACCCGGTATTTTGTCCCATCAAGATGAAGCGTATGGATTCGCTGCTTGAGTAGGCGGTCCGGTGTTGTGAAATCTTGTGTTGCAGGATGTGCTGAGGCGGGGCCTTCAACTTCTTGGGCAGCAAGTGGAGCAACGCTGAGTAGGGTTGCTGTAATTAAGAAAGCGTTGATTTTCATCGTTGCGATACCGGACCCTCCCGCACTTTATATGCAGCGGCGAATGAGATTAAGCTTGGCTTATCTTCTTGGGCTTCGCGACTGTGGCCAAAACACAATGATCCGCGACAGAAGGGACAAGATGCCAATGCCCACAACTGCCATGATTCCATTGGCGAATGCCGCAAAGAGGAAGTTGCCTATCCAGGGAACACTGGCAACATACGCACCACCATTCCCCCAATCGGGGTGTCCGAGCAGCGCAAGCACGAGAGCTGCGCATCCCAGTGTCATTGACTGGACTTCATTGCTCCGAGAACCGTGGAGTACTCCAAGAATGCAAGCCGCTACAACGATGGCAGGGGTAAGAATTGATGCGACGGAACCCAAGGGGACCATGGCGTTTACACCACTCAAAACCGCAGCCGCAATGATCATGTAGCTCAAATTCTTTTCGATGTTTTGCATTTTTCTGGGGCTCCATTCCCCTCTGGTTGGCTTTATTTATATCAACTTCGAGGTTTGAAGCCTAGGCCAAGGCTTTCTCAAGCAGTTGGTCCCCCGCAGTTGGGCTACTATCCCGGGATGAGAATCACCGCACTTGCCGTTTCTTTTTTCCTTTTTGGCGCTTGCTCTGGAATCCAAACGGGGGACGACACTTTCGTCACGCATGCCGAATCCTTCGTCATTCTTGGCATGGAGTTTCCTGGGGATGATTTGACTACTGCCGAAGGCCTTGTCCCAGATGGAGCAAAAATAGAAACGGTTAATTCGCCAATGGCCGATGACTGGAC
>DNPI01000036.1:7021-7442 GCA_003501525.1 Planctomycetota bacterium | reverse complement strand
ATCGAGAGGACGACGCGAGTGCCAAATACGTCGCGAACATCCTGGCGGCACGCTCCACCCATGTTGAAAAATTTCCTTTGGGCTGATTGTCCCCTCAAGGCCCATGCAAGAAGAATCCAAGAAAACCGTACTCCGAAGACCTTGCTGAACAGGCACAAGCGCCCTCATCGTTGCTGCAACTCCGGCATACCTCCGGTGGAAGTTAACGACCAAAGTCTCCGCTTCTCGAAGGGAACTCGGATAGGACATAAAAAAATTTGAATAAAGTGGAAAGAGCACCATCCAGCCGAGCAGCGCCCTTTCCAATCCAGTGTAGAATGCCTATGGAGCTGAGGTCTATCTAGACCGCCTTCTCCAGAGATTGAACGAAACCTTTTCTTCGCATCTTCCGGCGCTCCTCAGCCTTCAATTGGAGGATTCT
>DNPI01000036.1:2309-6624 GCA_003501525.1 Planctomycetota bacterium | reverse complement strand
GGCTTGCGTGCCTTGATGGCTTCGCCTCTGCGCGCAAATCTAATGAAGGACCTTCCCGAAGGCACGCAAAAGAACATTGAAAAAATTGCCCTGATTAAGGGTGTTACATCGGCTGCTGGCTTAGGTCGACTCTTTTCAATCACAATTGCGGTTGCCCTGCTCATTACTGCAACCGCACCTGTACAAGACGCCACCAAAGCACCCCTATGGATAGGCATCGCGATTGTCGCTGGACTCCTTCTTGAAGGCGTACCGGCTTTAGTAGAACGGGGGCGAGGCATCAGAACCCTTGTCCTTTTTATTCCTCTACTCAAAGCCGTAGCCTTTGTACTCCGCCCCTTCACCATTGTTTTGGGCAACATAGTCGAAAGCATTAGCACTGATACGGAAAAAGAAAAGAACGGAAGCGGCCTAGCAGAAGAACTCCTCGATGTTGCGCGAGAGGCCGAACGCGAGGAAGAACTTGATGAAGGAGAGCGGCGAATGATTGAACGAGTTATGGAACTCCCCGATACAGATGCCGCCGAAGTCATGACTCCTCGCACTGAATTAAAGGCAATACCCATTGAGTCATCGCTCGCAGAGGCCCTCGCGTTATCGCGCCAAACTGGATTTTCCAGAATTCCTGCTTATCGCGAAGATCTCGATCATGTCGAAGGGATTTTCTACGTCAAAGATGCGCTCGCACGCGGACTCGATCAAGGAGCCTTAGAGTCCACAAATGTCGGCTCTCAACTCCGCGAAGCCTTCGTCGTACCCGAAACTCTTCGCGTACCTGCGCTCCTCGAAGAAATGCGGAAACGACGAGTTCACATGGCAGTTGCCGTCGACGAATACGGAGGCACTGCAGGTGTTGTCACAATCGAGGATCTTCTCGAAGAAATTGTCGGTGAAATCCGCGACGAGCACGACATCAGCGAAATCGACCAAATTTTTGAGCAGAATAAAGACGGGAGCCTAGTTGTCGATGGCCGACTAGAAGTAGACCAATTAAACGATCTCCTAAAAAGTTCTCTACCGGAGGATGAAGACTACGACACAGTTGCAGGGCTCATCTGTGAGCGACTCGGGCACATCCCATCTCCGGGAGAAAAACTCTCTTATCAGAATCTCCTGTTCGAAGTTCTCGAAGCCGATGAAAGACGAGTACACAAGGTGCGCATCCGCCCTGAGAAAAAAGAAACTGAAGCCGCGTGAGTCGCTTCTCGTCGCCAGCCATCGTTCTGCGCAAGTGGCCCTTCTCCGAAACTTCATTCGCTTTGTGGGTCCTTACGCCAATACAAGGAACTGTTTCTTTGCTCGCAAAAGGTGTCAACAAACCGAAGAGCGGATCGCTGGGTGTGCTCGATACTTGGGCTGTCGTAGATCTCGATTTCGGAGGACCTCCCGGAGCAGAAATGCTCACCCTGTACAAAGCGAATCTCAGCGATCGACTAAGTGGGTTAGAAACGAGCCCTGAACGACTGGCAGCTGCAGGCTTGTTAGGTGAAATAGCGGAGCTCGCTGCTCCTCCGGGCTCCCCCTCTCAGCAAGTTTTCAGCTGGTTTGAAAATTCTTTACGCGAATTAGCTGGAGACAACAGTCCCCTCCCCATCTTATTAGAAGGAATTCTAGAAGGGCTACACCTCTTAGGCCTGAGCCCAATACTCCAAGAACACGAAGAAGGAGAGGAGAGATGGTTTTCGGCCTCTTCCGGCGGCCTTCTTCCGCTTGGCTCATCACGCCCTGAAGGAAAAGCCATCAAAGCATCACAAACAGAAATTGCCCTCTTGCGTAATCCAAGAACCCCTGCAACCCTTGCAGATCAAAGAGCAGTACTTTCCATGCTAGGCGACTTTCTCGGATACCATCTAGAGCGGAGTCCTAAGGCTTGGCCCTTAGTGCAAAAACGTTTTTAGACATGATTACCCGCACCTGTATTGCCTCCGTAATAATCGTTTGCTCTGCTTGCCAAACAGCGGAGCCCGATCCTCTCGCCACTTCCGATTTAGCCGAAGCCAGAGCGCTCATCACGGCCGGGGAAAAATGGAAAGCTTGGAGCCTTTTACAGGATTTCGAGGAGGAGGAATTCGATCGTTTCACTCGCGCTGAATACAGCCAGCTTGCTGGTGACCTCGCTTATGAAAATGGGGATTTCAACCTCGCTATTCAGTATTACGAGAAGGCTTTACTCGCCGGAATTGCTGCTAACAATTCCCGCACAACCGAAGCACGTTTATTTGAAATGGGTTGCGCCTACATGGACGGGGACGTTCGCATTCTTGGAATCTTTCCCGATTCCAATCGCGGAATTGTGACACTCCAAAACCTCCATGCCTGGGCGCCCGAAAGCCCTTATGCCCCTGAATGCCTTGCCCGAGTAGCCAGTTTTGCTTTCGAGAAAGGACGCTTTGCTGAAGCAAGTGCCGATTATCAAACCATCCTGCGCTTCTATCCTGATTCTGAATGGGCCGACATTGCCCACTTCCGCATCGGCATGTGCGGCCTGGAAAGGATTAAGGGCCCCGATTCAGACCCAAAGCTTATCTCCCAGGCAATTAACCAATTGCAGGCGTATCTGGAGGGTGCACCCTCAGGGCTACACCGTGAAGAAGCAAAAAATGGAATTGCCCGACTAGAAGAACTGTCCGCCCAACACGAGATAAAAATAGGTGATTATTATCTGGCCATTGGCAACGTTGAAGGAGCACGCATTCATTTTGAAGAGGCTGCTGGCCGCCAAGGAACAGCCGCAGCTGAAATCGCCAACCTACGACTTACTGGATTACTCTCTACCTCCGACCTCCCTGTCAACGAGCAGTAACGATGAAACGCCTTGCTCTCGTCTTCATTCTTGGGTCTTGCGGATACCACCTCGTCCCAACAGAGATCGGAGATAACCGCTCCATCGCGATTCCTGTAGCCGAGAATCACAGCACCTGGCGAGGCCTAGAAAGCGCACTGACGCTCCGACTACGTGAAGATGTGCAACGTCGCCTAGACATTCAATTAGCACAGACAAGTGCAGCAGATTTAATTCTCCGAACAGAAATCTCAAATGCCTCCCGGCAGGCGCTCATAGGAGACAAAGAAGGTAACATCACAGTTGGCGCAGCCACTTTGACTATTGGCTGGGTTCTCACAAGGCATTCGGGCGCGAAAATTGGAGAAGGCTCCCTGCAGAGAAACTTTGAGTTCCGTCCAAATCTAGGCGAAAATAGTGACGAAGCTCTCCGCCGCATTGCACACCAAGTATCTGAAGTTATCGTGATGGAAGTTCACTCTCGACTAGCTGCAATATAAAAACATTATGAACCAGTATCAGGAACCCGAACCCGAACCAGCTAAACCTACACGCAAGCCGAGTTCTGGTCCGTTTTTAATACTCACGCTGCTTTTCCTGCTAACTCTCGTCTATGCGGGCAGCCAAGGGCAAGATAGCGAAATGGCAGAGGATGAATTTTGGTACCGCCTACATACCGGCGGGATTGCAGAACTCTCGGTCAAGCCACCACGTGAGCTAATTGGCACGCTCCAGAGCCAGGAGGGGCAACCAGGTTCTCCGTTCACCGTACAGGTGCCCGAAACAAACGTGATATGGCCAAAAGTACGGGCAGCTTTAGCTCGCTCGCGGGACATGGATTCGCCAATAAGATTTGACCGTTTCGAAGATTTAGTCTCTCGAAACGAAGCCGTACCGGTCCAAGCTTGGCCTCTTAAAATCCGTCGGCTTCAATATCCAGAAGACCCCGAAAGCACATACACAGAGCATCGAGTCTTTATCCAATACGAAGACTCGAAAGGTTCCCATTACGCCGAGATCCTCGCTCCGGGTAACGGGGATATCAATATGGCAAAAGTACGCCAGTTGGTAACCAGCGCTGGAGCCACCATCGAGAATGATCTGATTTTCGATGCTGTCACCGGGCTTAAGACTGATGACGGGAATTCGACCCTGATGTTCTTGTTAGGAAGCTTCGGGCCAATTCTCCTTCTAATCCTCTTATTTTGGTTCTTGTTCATGCGCCAGATGAAAGGTCAAGGGCAAGGGCTTCTGTCCTTTGGGCGTTCGCGAGCCACCGTATACAACAAGGAAAATCGCACGGGAGTTACCTTCGATGACGTCGCAGGAATAGAAGAAGCGGAAGCCGAAGTCTCGGAAATCATTCAATTCTTGAAATTTCCAGAGAAGTTCCACCGCTTAGGAGGCCGAATTCCTCGTGGCGTAATGATGGTCGGGCCTCCCGGGACAGGGAAAACCCTACTCGCTAAAGCAATCGCAGGAGAAGCCGATGTTCCGTTCATTAGCATTAGCGGATCTGATTTTGTCGAAATG
>DNPI01000036.1:0-2003 GCA_003501525.1 Planctomycetota bacterium | reverse complement strand
GATTTTGTCGAAATGTTTGTTGGCGTTGGAGCCAGCAGAGTTCGTGATCTTTTCAGCCAAGCCAAAGAGTCGGCTCCGTGCATCATATTCCTCGACGAAATAGATGCGGTCGGACGGAAGAGAGGTGCCGGGATGGGCGGAGGAAACGACGAACGAGAGCAAACGCTAAATGCGATTCTCGTTGAGATGGACGGCTTCGACACCAGTGAAAACATCATTGTCATTGCCGCAACAAACCGCCCTGACGTCCTTGATCCAGCATTGCTAAGACCCGGGCGATTCGACAGAGAAATCATCATTGACCTCCCAGATGTTGCCGGCCGGGAAAAGATCCTAGAGGTCCACGCCAGAGAGGTGAAGCTAGCCGAAGGCGTCGATCTTTCCAGCGTTGCCAGGGGCACTCCTGGCTTCTCGGGTGCAGAACTAGAAGCTCTTGTTAACGAAGCTGCCATCTTGGCCGCCATGAGGGATCATGCTTTCGTTCACAGATCTGACCTCGAAGAGGCACGTGACAAAGTGCGATTCGGCCGACAAAAGAAATCGAGAGTGATGGACCTAGAAGACAAAAAGATCACGGCTTATCACGAAGCAGGGCACGCACTCGTAAATGTTTTGCTCGAGAACACAGAGCCTGTCCATAAAGTCACCATTATCCCGAGGGGTATGGCTCTCGGCGCCACCATGATGTTGCCAGAGAAAGATCGTATGCACATGTCTAAAAAGCAACTTCTCGATGAGCTTGCTGTCCTCTATGGAGGCCGAGTAGCGGAGGACCTTTTCTGTGATGACATTACTTCTGGTGCAAGCAACGATATCCAACGAGCAACTCAACTGGCACGGCTCATGGTGACTGAATGGGGCATGAGCGATGCCTTGGGCCCTATTCGCCTCTCGGAGCGAACAGGAAGCG
This sequence comes from Planctomycetota bacterium, assembly GCA_003501525.1. Lineage (GTDB taxonomy): Bacteria > Planctomycetota > UBA1135 > UBA1135 > UBA1135 > UBA1135. The sequence continues at coordinate 1,093 of DNPI01000036.1, read as the reverse complement.
ACTTCCTGGGGAATGACTTTGCTGTAGGCCGCGATCATTCAGAAGAAACTCAACACAAGGTCGACGAAGAAGTCGCAGCAATCCTCGACGCCGCTCACCAAAGAGCTCGCAACATTATTGAGAACGGCAGGGAAGAAATGGAAAGGATCGCCCAAGCCCTACTCAAGTATGAAACAATCGAAGGCGAAGAAGTTAACTCTCTCGTCGATGGGGTACCCCCTGAGGATTTGAGACCGCCCAAGCCTGAATCCGTGCCTCCACCTCTCCCCTCTCCTCAGGAAGGGGAAGAACCGGAGTCCAAAAATGAAGCGTCGTCAGGGCATGACGTGCCTCCTGCGGGCGAGGAAGGCCTGTCTCCCGCTTGACCCGGTACACTGCCGCCATGGTGCGGCCATGGGAATTCCCCAACTTCGGGAAGGAACACGTCTTCTTACCTCTAGCAGGAGGAAGCTGGCGCGGGCCTTGTGAATGCAACAAAAAAGTTCTTAGCGCCTTGAAATCAATGGGATTAGAACGTGGCCTTGCGCGTAAAGACGGTGCCTCCTCTTGGCGCCCAACCAGACTCAAGCCAACTCTATCTGTAAATAGGGATGCCCCAAACCGGGCACAGGAAATCGCACATCAATTTAATGCCGCCTCACAAGCGATATCCACGCCACCGCCTACACTCAAGTTCATGGCCATCCTTAATCTCACTAAAGATTCATTTAGCGATGGCGGCAACTTACTCCCTGCTGGAGCACTAGAAGAAACGGTTGCACTACGAAAATCTGAAGGCGCTTCTTGGCTCGATCTCGGTGCAGAAAGTACGCGCCCGGGAGCAGAACCGGTAGCGGAAAAAGATCAGCTCGATTATCTGCTACCAGCTATCAGACGCATCTTACCCTTCAAAATTCCTATTTCCATTGATACGCGTAGCGCCAAAGTCGCGAAAAACTGCCTCGAAGCGGGAGCAACTATGGTCAACGATGTTAGTGGATTTGCATACGACCCCGCTATGCCCGAATTAGTAGCAGAAAAGGATTGCCCCGTAGTACTGATGCACATGAGGGGGACTCCTTCGACTATGAACAGCAAAGATTCTTACGCTGAC
>DNPI01000138.1:3575-8546 GCA_003501525.1 Planctomycetota bacterium | reverse complement strand
ACTCCCGCAGGAGGGTTAACGGCGACACCGATCGTTTTTCCGGTGTCGCGGAATTGTTTTAGCACAGTTTCAAAATTTTCTGCGGCAGCCTCATAGTGGAAAGTAAGGATGTCAGCGCCAGCGGCCGCGTATTTTTCAGCCCATTCACCAGGATCCTCAATCATTAAATGAACATCGAGAGGGATTCCTGCCTCTTTTTTGATTGATTCAACCACTGGAATGCCGATGGAGAGGTTGGGGACAAAGTGCCCGTCCATAACATCCACATGATGCCAATCGGCTCCCGCATCTTCTGCTCGCCGCAATTCGTCTCCTAGACGATTAAAGTTGCAAGCGAGCAGTGAAGGCGAGATTCGGATGGGGGTTTCCATTGCCTGATTCTAACCGCCGGTACCGTTAGGCTTCCTTTTGTGCCGAGTTCATCTCTCCTCCCAGCATTTCTTGTCCAAGCACTGGATTGGGTCCAGGCCCATCCGGTGCAAGGTGCAATTTCCATTCTCCTGCTTGCTGCTCTTGCTGTTTGGTTGGCGCGTAAGGCAATGAAGGTTTTGGTCGTTCTCCTTGCTGCAGGTGTTGTAGCAATTTTGGTTTCGTGGTTTTTGGTTGGAGAGGAGGAAACAGAAAAGGCCATCCGCCTTGGGGCGGAGCAGGTTGTCGGCAAGAGCCAAGATCTCCTGAATCCTGAAAACTAGAAACTTTCATCGAAGGCCACTTCCCCTTCGACCCCGATTTGGTAGGCAGAGACCCTTCGCTCGAAGAAGTTGGAGAGTTCTTGCACATCCTGTAAATCCATAAAAGAGAAAGGATTGCGGGCTCCGTAGCGGACAGGGAGTCCTAGATTCTGAAGCCTTTGGTCTGCTACAAATTCCAAATATTGGCGCATATCAGGCAAAGACATGCCAGAAATCCCACCGCCAAGAAGGTCCTCGGCGAAGGTCATTTCGCAATCGACGGCTTCGCCCATCATTTCCACTACTTGGGTTTTAAAATCGTCGTCGAACAAGTCAGGGTTTTCACTGCGGACAGTTTCAACGACTTCTAAGGCAAAAGCCATGTGCCCAGATTCATCCCGGAATACCCAATTTGTTCCTGAGGCTAGGCCATTAAGGAGTCCTTTACTGCGGAGGAAATATACGTATGCAAAAGCCGCGAAGAAAAAGAGGCCCTCAATGCACGTGGCAAAGCAGACTAAGTTAAGGAGAAACTGGCGCCTGTCGCTATCGGTGCGAATCCGATCAATGCTGTTTACTGAATCCATCCATTTAAAGCAGAAGTCAGCTTTTTTCTTAATTGACGGGATTGTGTCAATTGCCTGAAAAGCCTCTTGCCTTTCTTTTGGGTCAGGGATGTAAGTATCCAGAAGTGTTAGGTAGAACTGGACGTGCAGGGCTTCTTCGAACAGCTGTCGAGACAGGTACATTCGAGCCTCTGGAGAGTTAATGTGCTTGTAGAGGTTGAGTACCAAGTTGTTGGAGACAATGGAATCGCCAGTAGCGAAGAAAGCGACGAGTCTTTTTATGAGGTGCTGTTCGCTTGGCTTCAATCCGTCTCTTAGATCAACAAGGTCATCCGACCAGTCAATTTCATCTACTGTCCAAGTGTTTTTAATTGCATCTCGGTACATGTCATAGAAAGCCGGGTAGCGCATTGGACGGAGCGTTAAGTCGAACCCCGGATCAAGGAGATGTGTCTTTTTCATATTTATTCCCTTGCTACTGGCAGGACTCGCAAGATTCTGGATTTTCGAGGGTGCATGCAAGCTCCTCCTGGTCTACATAGCCTTGGTTTTCTGTAGAGGTGGTCTGGCGGATACGAGTCGCTGGTCGAGATCGAAGGTAGTAAGTGGTTTTTATGCCTTGCTCCCATGCGTACATGTACATGGAAGATAGCTTCTCGATTCGTGGCGTCTCCATGAAAAGATTCAATGATTGTGACTGATCAATCCAGGGACCGCGTGCAACCGCCATATCAATGAGAGCGCGTTGCGGGAGCTCCCAGGCCGTTCGATAGAGCGCCTTTAGCTCTTCCGGGATTCCGTCTATTGTTTGAATTGAGCCTTCGGATTTTTTTATTGCTTCGCGTACATCCTCATTCCATAGCCCGCTTTTCTTAAGGTCTGCAACTAGGTAGTTGTTGATTTGAAGAAAATCACCAGACAGGGTTTCCCGTTTGAACAGGTTGCTGACCAGAGGTTCGATGCATTCATAACAACCAGCGATGGTGGCGATGGTGGCCGTAGGTGCGATGGCAACAAGAAGGGAATTCCTCAAGCCGTGTTTGGCAATGGAATCCCGGAGAGTTTCCCAGCGTTCCGGGTCGGAAGGTGTAATGCCCCAAAGGTCGTATTGCAGCTTTCCGTTAGCAGCTCGTGTCTCTTCCCAAGCCTCATGCGGGCCATCTTCTTGGGCAATTGAGTTTGATGTTTTAAGCGCGTGATAATAAATCTCTTCTTGAACGCGGGCGGTAATCTCTTTTGCCTCTGGGCTGTCGAAAGGAAGCCGTAGTTTAAAAAACACGTCCTGAAGACCCATGAGGCCAAACCCAACAGGCCTCCACCGAGAATTTGAAGCTTTGGACGATTCTGTCGGGTAAAAATTGATGTCAATTACTCGGTCGAGAAATCGAACGGCGGTTTCGACCACTTCGCCAATTCGGCCATAATCAAGTGCGCCATCGCGGACCATTTTCCCGACATTGATAGAGCCTAAGTTGCAAACGGCGGTTTCGTCGGGAGAGGTTACCTCGAGGATTTCGGTACAGAGATTGGAGAGGTGGACGGTGTTCCCTTCCGCGCCTGTTTGGTTGCATTTGAGGTTAGACGAATCTTTAAAAGTCATCCATCCGTTTCCAGTCTGCGCCAAGGCCCTCATCATCCGGCCATATAAATCTCGCGCTGGCATTTGTTTGGCGGCTAACCCTTCCGCTTCCGCTTCCTCATAGGCCTTTTCAAACTCTTTCCCGTAGAGATCCGGCAGGTTGGGGACGTCACGTGGATCGAACAACGACCAAATCTCGTCGTCCTTTACCCTTTTCATGAAAAGGTCCGGTACCCAATTCGCCAGATTAAGGTTGTGGGTGCGCCGCATTTCGTCACCAGTGTTTTCTCGAAGTTCGAGGAAATCTTCGATATCAGCGTGCCAGGTTTCGAGATACACGCAGGCGGCACCTTTTCGACGGCCCCCTTGGTTCACAGCGGCGACAGATGAATCCATTGTCTTCAGGAAGGGGATGATGCCATTTGAGTTCCCATTGGTTCCCAAAATGAGCGAACCTTTAGACCGGATTCTGTGATATGCCAAGCCAATCCCTCCGGCGTATTTTGAGAGTTTCGCGATATCAGCATATTTTTCGTAAATGGAGCCAAGATCGTCGAGCGGGGAGTCAAGCAGGTAGCAAGAAGAAAGCTGCGTGCGGTGGGTCCCGGAATTAAACAGTGTCGGCGAACTGGGCATATATTCGAGTGAAGAAATTAGCTGATAAAACTTCACGGCTTCTTGAGGCGTTGTCGCCAGCCCGCATGCAACGCGCATGAAAAAATATTGCGGCGTTTCTATTACGGCACGGCCTTCTGGATCGCGAAGAAGGTATCGGTCATAGACAGTGCGCAATCCGAAATACTGGAATAGGTCGTTGCGCCAAGGCTCGATGGCGTCATTAAGCTTTCGGCGATTTTTCTCGACAAAGGCCTGAACTTTTTCGTCCACAATCCCATGATCAAACCCAAAACGAATGGATTGTGAAAACGATTGTATGTCGTGCATCCTTACCTCTTTCCCGATGTAAGTTGCAAGTAATCGTGCCCCTAGGCGGGAGTATTGGGGTTCTTCAGCCGTGAGTGCCGCTGCTGTCTGAATTGACAGTTGGTCGAGTTCCGATGTCGTGGCCCCGTCGTATAAGCCAGAAATAGTTTGGGTAGCGATACGTAGAGGCTCGACTTCGTCGAGGCCTGTACAGGATCGGGTTACGGCGCGAACAATTTTGTTTACATCTACAGGCTCAAGGCTTCCGTCACGCTTTCGCACCTGCATCCCAGTGGACTCGTCTTGCCCTGTTGGCGCGGTTTTTTGTGCGTTGTCAACTTCTGTTGCAGCGGACTCTTCGAATTCCATAGCTGTGGCTTGGTCATTCGAGGGGGAGGGGGATATTTCAGGAGTGCCTTGGGAGGCAGGCTCTTTAGCGAGGTCAGTCATAATTTTTTTCTTCGGTTTCCTTGAACGCTGACCGGGACTTGGAAGATGAGATGGGCCAAGGAAGTCGGGGGGACTTCCCAGAGCCTGTTCTTCCGGACGGCCCGGGGTCATCTAAGGCCAATGGCTTTCGGAGGCGCTAGGCGACAGCCGCCCACAATAGACAGGGGGTATAGACTCATGCAACCCCAACCTATAGTGTTTTTTTTTGCCGTGGCAGGTTTTGTTGACGAGAGCCTTAGGAATTGGTATCCAATGCCGCGAGACCAGGAAGTTCTTTTCCTTCTAGCATCGCGAGGAAAGCCCCGCCTCCAGTCGATAAATGATGGATTGCGTGTTCAAGGTTTTCACCTTTGACCGCAGCAACCGAATCTCCACCGCCCACAATTGAAGTGGCCTTCGACTGCGCTAAAGCGCGGGCTATTGCCGCAGTACCTGTCCTGAAAGGGGCCATCTCAAATACCCCCATAGGACCATTCCATATCACTGTGGCGGCGTTTGAGAGGGTTTCTGTAAAGGCTGCTTGCGTTGCTGGGCCGATATCGAGTCCCATCCAGCCATTGGGTATTGCTTCCACCGTGTGCGTAGCAGCGTCTGCCGCAAATCGATCAGCAGCAACATGGTCGCAGGGGAGAAGGAGCTCGACATTTGCTTTCTTTGCTTTTTCTATCACCATTCTCGCGGTGTCTATGTGACCTTCTTCAATGAGTGAATCTCCAACACTTTTTCCTTGAGACAAAAGAAAGGTGTATGCCATGCCTCCTCCAATGAGGAGATAGTCAAC
>DNPI01000138.1:0-3184 GCA_003501525.1 Planctomycetota bacterium | reverse complement strand
GCAGCTACAGGCGGACTAGGTGAATTGAAGGCTTGTTCAAACGCTGCAATTTCTTTTTCGATTAACCGTCCGGCAAGAGCAGGCTTCAGTAACCGAGGGAGCCTGGAGACAGAAGCATGTGTTCGATGGCACGCACCAAAAGCATCTTGGACAAACATGTCGGCTAGCTCTGCGAGCCCTTTCGCGAAATCTCGACCGTTTTCTGTTTCCTCTTTTTCAAATCGCAAATTCTCAAGCAGGAGCAGGCTGCCGGCTTTTAAGCGGGAGGCTTTTTCTTGAGAATCAGGCCCACCAACATCTTTCGCAAGGATGACGTCATATTGGCTGCCCAATATCAGCTGGAGCCTTTTGGCAACCGGAATCATGCTGAGCTCATCTTTTATCCTTCCTCTAGGTCTCCCTAAATGGGATGCGATGATTGGGGAAGCGCCTCCTGCTAATAAGGTTTTAATGGTTGGCAGCGCAGCTCTGATGCGGGAGTCATCAGCGATGTTCCCTTTATCTAGTGGGACATTGAAATCAACTCGGACAAAGACCCTTTTCCCCTCGAATGCTGCTTGGTCGAGGGTGAGGGGAGAGTTTTTCATCAGCTCCCTAAGGCGTGGGCTTTGGCAACCAAATCGCAAACCCGATTGGAATAGCCCCACTCGTTGTCATACCAACTTACAACTTTCACCGTTGTGCCCCCTAAGGTCATGGTTGACCCTGCGTCGAAAACACTAGAGTGAGGGTTGCCAAGAACGTCGCTGGAGACGAGAGGGTCAGTTGCGAATTCGAGGATTCCAGTCATAGGGCCTTCTGCAGCGACTTGCATTGCTGCGTTAATGTCTTCGGTACTGGCCTCTTTCTCCAAAACCGCAACGAGGTCGATTACTGAGCCGTTGGGGACGGGAACTCGCATACTCATTCCATCGAGTTTGCCGTCGAGCTCTGGGAGGACTTTTCCTACGGCCCTCGCAGCGCCAGTAGAGGTCGGAATAATGTTTTGTGCGGCGGCCCGGGCTCTGCGCAAGTCGCCGTGGGGGAGGTCCAAAATGCGCTGGTCATTTGTATATGCATGCACAGTTGTCATGAGTCCTTGCTTAATACCAAAAGAATCGTTGAGCACTTTTGCTATTGGGGCAAGGCAGTTTGTTGTGCACGATGCGTTACTAATGATGCGATGGTTCGGTTCGAGAATTGTGTCGTTGACGCCTAAAACTATCATTGCATCCACATCTCCTTTTGGAGGCACTGTGAGAACAACTTTCTTGGCCCCTGCTTCAAGATGTTTACTGCAGGAGCTTTTATCTCGGAATATGCCGGTAGCCTCAACAACAAAATCAACGCCAAGAGCTTCCCACGGAAGTGCCGCGGGGTCACGCTCTCCGAGAACCTTTACGGCTTTTCCCTCAACGGAAATTTCGCCCTCTTCAGCTGTGACTTCTCCAGGGAACCGGCCGCCGACAGTGTCGTATCTCAGCAAATGAGCGAGAGTTGTCGAATCAGTTAAGTCATTTACCGCAACTACCTCGAACTCATCTCGTCGAGAGTGGAGAATGCGGAATACGTTGCGGCCAATACGGCCGAACCCATTGATGCCAATACGAGTGGTCATGGTGGAATTTTAGAAAAAGGGTTTCGAATTTCCCCTGCGGATGTTGGGGGCCGGCATTCTAGGTGCGTGCACCCCCTCCTCGAAACCCGCCTTCCCGATCTTGGCCCTTGGCCCGAAGGGACGCGCGTTGCTTTAGCTTGCTCTGGTGGGGCTGATTCTACTTTTCTGGCTTTGGCTTGGCAGGCATGGGCACAGGGTAAAAACCTACCATCCAGAGTCCTTGTTGTTGACCATGGGCATCGAGCTGAATCTGAGGCAGATGCGGCATCTGCACAAGACCTTTATCGGGGGATGGGCTATCAAGCAGAAGTACTTGCACCAAAGGTTGGCGGGGACACGGAAAATGAACTAAGGATTGCTCGGTACGAAATCCTTGCTCGTGCTTGTCGAGAGGGAGGCGAGACAGTGTTGTTAATGGCCCATCATGCCGATGACCTAGCGGAAACAGTCCTCTTGCGAGTTTTTAGAGGTACAGGCCTTAAGGGGTTGGCGGGTATTCCTACTCGAAGGACCCTCGCTGGAGGTTTGGAAATACGGCGCCCCCTTCTTTGCCTTCGGCGAGAGAAGATTCGCGAAAATCTTGTTGAGAGGCAACAAGATTGGATTGAGGACCAAACGAATGCCAATCCTGAGATTTCAGCTCGTAACCGACTGCGGCTCCTAATGCCACAATTGAGCGAGCTGGGAACTGCTGATCCTGTGGTAGCAGTCCTTCGATTGTCAGAGGAAGCCGCTGAGTGGGAAGAAACAGTGCTGTCGCTTCTTGCGGAGGCGTCAGTTTGGTCTGAACTGCCTCCTTGGTTGAGAAAAAGAAAAGTGGCCGACGAGCTTCGAGTCCTCGGGGCAACTGTTTCACCAACGCGTTTGCGAGATATTGAATTTAGCTTACTCGAGAAAGGCTCTGCTGCAGTTGACCGAGACACTCTCCTTACGGTTTCTGGAGGGACGCTTCATTCGCGCCCACGAGCTTAGTTTGTCGAAACCGGCCAAAACGGTTTCCCTGCGCGAATTTCAATCTCGCTGAAAAGACACACACCTTCATCTCCGGCTGAAATACCGAGTTTTCCTACGAATCGCTCCCGAGTGAATTCTTCGGCTAACTCGGTTGTGCGTCCATTAACTTCGAGCTTGCCTCGACCTTCTTTTTTCGCCTCAATGACGAAGTTAAACGATTGTGTAGGTTTGAGGCCCAGCGTTGTGACATACGTTTTTGAATAGGACAGTCGAGCGCCGCTGTCCTGCCCTACGGTGATGTCGTGGATTGCTCCTTGTGCTCGAGCTCCGTTGAAAAGGCTAATGCTTGCTTTCGGTTCGTTGTTCCGTCCGATGCCAAGGCCAATCTCTCCTCCGTTTTTCCCATCGACTTGGACTTTTCCTTGTATCTCGTAGGGAGGGGCAAGATGACGGAGTGTAGGTCGCTCGCAGAGCAAGGTAGGACCAACATAATTTGAATGATTGTTGATTAGGATGCCGTCTTCTTCGTAGCGAATTTTGTCAGTGCCATCTGAGTATTGCTTGTTTGCTGTGGCGTCATTGGCATAGGCTTTAATCCAAAGCCGGAGATCTTGCCCGGATACTCTTGCAATA
>DNPI01000113.1:1556-11255 GCA_003501525.1 Planctomycetota bacterium | reverse complement strand
GGAGTTTTTTCACACCTTTAATGCCCTCCACAACGCGAAGAAACAAATCGTCCTTTCCAGCGATGCCCCGCCGGAAGAAATCCCCTCCCTACAAGACCGGCTCGTTAGTCGCTTCCAGTGGGGGTTGGTCGCGGAGGTAGAGGCCCCCTGCTTTGAAACTCGAGTGGCCATTTTGCACGCAAAAGCGGAGCGAATTGGGCTTGTTCTCCCGGAAGAAGTGGCCCACCTTGTGGCCGAAATTGTGGAGGACAATGTCCGCGAGTTAGAGGGGATGCTCACTAAGATTCAAGCCATGGCCGCCCTGACGGGGCGCGCGATATCTGTGGACCTCGCCCGTGAGGTTCTTGGTCCCCGCCTCCACGCGAGAGCGCGTGTCGTCCGTATAGAAGACGTGGTCGAGGCCGTTTCTCGCCGGTTCGACGTTCGCCTCGCCGAGCTTCAGTCCCGGCGGAGAACTCACTCTATTGTTTTCCCGCGCCAGGTGGCCATGTGGTTGATTCGCTCCCTTACCCCCTTCTCTCTGGAGGAAATCGGTAGTTTTTTTGGGGGCCGCGATCACTCTACTGTTGTATACGCCCTCGAAAAAATTTCCTCCCGCCGCCGGGTAGACAGCGAATTTAACCTTCTCCTTGAGGATTTAGAGCACGATGTTCGCACCATTTCGAGTGCTCGCGCTTAAAAATAACCTGTTGGCCCGGTGTTTGCTTTTTGTGGAAAACAGCTTCCCTTTCCACGCTCCTCCCCACCCTTCTCTTTCCGTCCTTCTCTTTTTCCTCACCACCGTTGAGAAACAACTTGTTCCCCTCATAGTTTCCCCACATTTCAACAGATAAAAAAGTCCTTTTCCTATTTATAAGTCCTTTTGTTTTAATGTTTTATGTCCCCTCCTTCTCCTTTTTCCACACTTGGGCGGACACTATAATATGACTACTGTTTCTTTTATCTTTAATCCTTAAAGCATCCCCTTAAATGAAGTTTTTAATTGATCGATTGGCGTTTCGTGACGCACTCCAAAAAGTCGAGATGGCAATTGGGCGAAAGCCTACGCGCCCAGTTCTTGGCGGGGTTCTCATTGAAGCACAGAACGATCAGGTCGTTTTAATGGCCACTGATTTAGATATTTCTGTGCGCTATTCATGTCTCCAGGTGCAGGTTGAGACTCCAGGGTGGACTGTGCTGCCTGGTCGCGAGTTGGTGGAAGTGGTTAAGGACACAGAATCGGAAACGGTGACGATAAACCAGGAAAGCACGGGTGCGTGTGAAATTACAGCCGGGGAAGATCATTGTTCGCTAGTTTGCCTTGAGTCGGGGGCAGGCGGTTCCGGGCCGGAAGCTTTTCCCGTGGTGCCGGAGCTCGACGGCGCTCCAACGGCCCGGATAGAGAAAGAAACCTTTATGCTTATGGTTGGCTCTACGCGGTTTGCTACATCGAAAAGCCAAGACAATAAATATGCTACGGAGGGGGTTTTGCTCGAATTTGAAGGGGGGCAAGCGCGGATGGTTAGCACGGACGGGCGCAGGCTTGCCTGTATTAAGCGGCCCGCAGATGTTGGCGAAGGCATAGAGCGGGCGGTTTTGCTGCCTAAGGTTTTAGACCAGGTCCAGCGTTATGGGCAAGACGAAGAGGGGGCCGAAATTGAGGTTTATTTACTTGGCAATCTCGTTGGCTTTCGCGTTGGTGGGCTCGAGTCTTTTGGAAGAGTTTTAGATAGAGACTTTCCTGTGTATGAGAAGGTTATTCCCCAGAACGGGAAGCATGTGGTTGCGGCCCACAGGGAGTCTTTTTCTCGGAAGCTGCGCCTTGCCAGTCACCTCACACAGGACAGCGCAGCCTCTGTTAAGCTCGAGCTAAAAACAGACAACATGGGTATTACCGCCGAGACCGAAGGCCGCGGGAAAGCTGCAGCCCAGTTTGAGGTTTCTTATTCGGGGGAGGACTTTGAAGCCTCTTTTAACCCAACGTTTATTTTGGAAGGCTTAAAGGCGGCCCATCAAGAAAACATTGAAATGCAGCTTGAAAATGCGGATCAACCTGCACGCTTTGTTTTGGGCGAGGACTATGACTATGTTGTTATGCCCCTCTCTAAAACATAAGGTAGAAATTTGGGAAAAGAGCGGCGCAACTGGGACCCGGTTCCGGCCTTTGACTTGGTCGGAAAGGTTATGCAAGAGTTCGGCCTTTCGAGGGGCAGGGAAAGCCGAGCTGTTTTTCGTGCTTGGGGGGCAATCGTTCCCGAGCCCCTTGTACAACACGTGCACGCCTCTGCTTTCCGCGGAGGAAAGCTAACGATTCAGGTCACCTCGGCCTCGTTGCTCGAGGAGCTGCGGTGCTTTCGGGGGCCAGAGCTTCTGCGGCTTTTAAATGCAGAGCTGGGCAGCCAAACAGGGGGCGGGGTGCCCCTTGTGCGGCGGATTGATTTTCGGAGCAAATAACAAATGCCAAAAAAGAAAAAAACACCGGCCGCGGCCTACGACGCCCAAGCAATTCAGCACCTAAAGGACCTGGAGGGTGTTCGTATGCGCCCCGCGATGTACATTGGCGATACGGCCTTTTCCGGTTTCCACCACCTGCTTTGGGAGGTCGTTGACAACTCCGTGGACGAAGCCCTGGCCGGGCACTGTGAGGTTGTAACGGTAACCCTGAACGAAGATGGGTCGGCAACCGTGGCGGACGACGGGCGAGGTATCCCGGTTGATATGCACGAGGACGGGGTTTCGTCGGTAGAGCTTGTTATGACCAAGCTCCACGCCGGGGGAAAGTTTGACGACAAAGCCTACGCTGTTTCAGGGGGGCTTCACGGGGTTGGGCTCTCGGTGGTTAACGCCCTCTCCGAGTGGACAGAGGTAGAGGTTTACAGGGAGGGGGAAAAGCACAAGATTTCGTTTGCCCGGGGGAACAAGGCAGAAGATCTTGAGGTGTTGGGAAAAACAAAAAAACAAGGAACGCGGGTCTCCTTTCGCCCAGATGGGGAAATTTTCCAGCACGAGGGCTTTGATTATGAAACCGTTCACAACCGGCTTCGCGAAATGGCATATCTCATGGGGACCTCGGGGCTCAAGATTATTCTTGAGGACGCGAGAACCCAGAAAAGCGAAACGTTTCACTTCCCAGAGGGGCTGGTTGCCTACATAAAAGATTTAACAAAGGGGAAGGAGGCTCTGACGGATGTCATTCACTTCAACAAGAGCGTGGAGCACGGGGGGAAGGATTACGGGGTTGAGGTTGCCTTGCGCTATACCGCCGATTGGCACGAGGGGGTTTATTCTTTTGCGAACAACATCCGCACTGCGGACGGGGGGACACACCTTTCGGGCTTTCGGTCGGGCCTAACCAGCAGCCTGAATCAACACATAAAAAAAGCGGATCTCCTTAAGAAGGGCGAGGCCCCCTCTGGAGATGACTACAAGGCGGGGCTGTACGCCGTTATTTCCCTAAAGATTCCCGACCCCCAGTTTGAAGGGCAAACAAAGGGCCGGCTAGGCTCTCGCGAGGCGACCTCTATCGTGCAGGTAGTTGTCAACGAGTGCCTTGGGGGGTATCTCGAAGAAAACCCAGAGGCCGGCCGGGCGGTTATTCGCAAGGCTCTGTTGGCGCGAGATGCGCGCGAGGCTGCGCGCAAACAAAGAGACCTCGTGCGCCGCAAGGGGGCGCTTTCCTCTGGGGCATTGCCGGGCAAGCTGTCCGATTGCCAATCAAGGGACAGGGAGGAGACAGAGCTTTTTATTGTTGAGGGAGATTCTGCGGGCGGCTCTGCTAAAACAGGGCGGGACCGACGCTTTCAGGCCATTCTTCCGCTAAAGGGGAAAATTCTTAATGTAGAAAAGAACACTGCCCACAGAATTCTTGCCAATCAAGAGCTCCAGACAATGATTCAGGCAATTGGAGCTGGAATAGGCGAGGAGTTTGATGCGGAAAAGTGTCGCTATGGGAAGGTGATAATAATGACGGATGCGGACGTCGACGGCTCCCATATCCGGACCCTTATCTTGACCTTTTTCTTTCGAGAGATGCGGGAGCTCGTTGAGGCGGGAAGAATTTGGATTGCCTGCCCACCCCTTTACCAAATTTTCGGAAAAGGCCGCTCCAAGGGCCGCTATTTGCACTCTGAAGATACCCTTCGACGAGCCATCCTTGAAAAGGGTGTTTTGGGGTCTTCCGCCTTGTTGCCCGGTAAGCGCAAGCCGGTAGAGGGGGAGGCCCTTGCCAACCTTGCCGAAGCCCTCGTGCCCCTTGAAAAAGAGCTTCTGGGGTTTAGGGGGGATCGGCGGGGCGTTGACGCGACGGGTTACCTGGAAGCCGTCGACCCCAAAAAAGGTCTTCCCATGTCGCTGGTTGTTGAGGTGAAGAAGCGGAAAAACCACTTCTTTTGGACCGAGGCTTCTCGGAAGAGGTTTATTAAAGGGAGGAAGGGCGCAGGTGTTTGGGAGGGGGCCGAGTCTGAAACGCCGAGGGAGTCGGCGGACTACTTGGCCTTTTCTTTCAACGAAAGAGATCGCGTGCAAAAAGCCTTCACCGCGGCGCAGGAGGCGGGCATGCCGCTTCCGGGCAAAGAGACACGCTTTTTAAGTGGAAAGACGGAAGCCTTGGCCACGTCTCCCTTGCAACTTCTTTCTGAAATCCGCAAGGTCGGGATGGGGAAGATAGAGGTGCAGCGCTACAAGGGGTTGGGGGAGATGAATCCCGACCAGCTTTGGGAGTCCACAATGGACCCAGATTTAAGGACAATGCGGCGAATAGTTCTTGAAGACGCTTATGAGGCTGACCGCGTTTTTTCTATGTTAATGGGGGACGAAACGGGGCCACGGAGGGAGTACATAGAAAAGCATGCGCACGAGGTGCACAACCTCGATATTTAAAGGGGTGGCCCTAGGAAAAGGCCGCGCGCGCAAGTGCGGCCAGAAGCCAGGCGACACCGAGTAGGCCAAAAAAGGAGGCCGCAGGCCACCCCCAGCCACCGGTTTCCCTTCGCATTACGGCAAGGGTTGAAAGACAGAGAAGCGCGTAAGCGAAAAAGACTAATAACGCGATGGCTGAGGGGGTATCGAGAGCTCCTACCCTCGAAGAAGACCCCCGAAGGGTGTCCCGCAGCTGAATCCTCTGTGCATTTTCTGTGGCGCCCTCAAGGGCATAAACCTGTCCCATTGTTGAGATAATTAACTCTCTTGCCCCAAAGGCTCCAATGATGCCGACATTAATCTTCCAATCAAACCCAAGGGGGGCGGTTAAAGGTTCTAGCGCCTTCCCCATTCCGGCGGCATAGCTGTTTTCTAAAACATATTGCTCCCTTTGGAGGCCCGCGAGATCCTTTGGGGCTTTATTGGGAAAGTGTAAAAGGCACCAAAGGGCGACAGATCCAGCAAGGATTACTGTGCCCGCCCGCCGTAGGAATGTGCGGACTCTTTCCCCCACGTGGACAATGCCGGACCAAATAGAGGGCGCGCGATAGGGGGGGAGCTCGAGGTAAAAAGAAAGTGCTGATCCTTGCAGGGGCCCCTTTCTAAGGGCAGAGGCCACCAAAAGCGCGCTTCCGCTTCCAATAAGGTACAGGCCCATAAGGGTAAATCCTTGGAGGGAGAAGGGCCCGAGAATGGTGGTTGCTGGGATAAATGCCCCAATTACTAAGGTGTAAACAGGGAGTCGAGCGGAACAAGTTGCCAACGGCGAAGCCATAATTGTTGCCAGTCGAGTTTGCTTTGAGGGGATGGTTCTGGTTGCTAAGATTCCGGGAACAGCGCAGGCGTGAGAAGAGAGAAGGGCAACAAATGACCGCCCCTCCAGCCCAAACGCCCCCATAACCCGATCGGCTAAAAAAGCCGCTCGAGCCATATACCCCGTGGCCTCCATTAAAAAAAGGATTCCAAACAAAATGACCAGCTGGGGGATAAAGATTAAAACGGCACCAACTCCGCGAATGACACCATCAGCCAAAAGACTGGAGTACCAGGCTGCGGGTAGGTTTGCGGTGACGCTATTGGCTGCTGTGGCAATTAACACGTCAAGGTAATCCATTGCGGGCGCAGCCCAGGTGAAAATGGATTGAAAAAAGAAGGCCATAACCCCGAAGAAAAAGAGGACACCCCAAAAGGGGTGTAAAAGAAACGAATCCACGGCTTGCGTTAATTTGCTTTGGTGAGGTCTAATTCTCGAAGCATTCAAGAGGACGGATTTCTCCCAATCAAGACCGCGGTTCTTCTGGGGACTCGCGGGGGGGGTGCCAGGAAGACCAACAAGGGCGTCCCTTAGGGCCCCTAGGCCGAGGCCTTTTGTGCCGACCACTCCGACCACGGGAACCCCTATTTCTTTCTGAAGACGAAAAAGATCAATGGCCCCACCCCGCGCCTTTAATTCATCGACCATTGTTAAAATCAAAACGGTGGGCAAGCCAAGGGCTAAGATTTCTGCAAGTAACGGGAGGGTGTTTTCGATTGCTGTTGCGTCGGCAACTAAGGCCACTCCGTCTATAGGCTGTTCTCCCGGAAAATCTCCTCGTAAGACCTTGCAGGCAATGTGCTCGTCCTCGGAGAGGGGTTGGAGGGAATAGAGGCCAGGGGTGTCCAAAATTTCCACCCCACTGCTCCGGGGCAATAAATCTCCGCTTTTGCGCTCAACGGTTACGCCGGGGTAGTTGCCCACGCGTGCACTCATACCCGTTAGAGAATTGAAAAGAGTTGTTTTCCCTGAATTGGGAGACCCCACTAGAGCTACGCGGAAATTAGTCACGAGAGCCCCTCGTGTTTGGCAACCTTAATTACGGGCACATCCTTTAGGCGCAACGCAACGACTCTTTCGCCCACCCTTATTGCCCAAGGTCCTCCAAGGGCCGCTTTGCTTATCACCTCAATGTAAGCGCCTGGTCGAAACCCTAAGGCCCTTAGCCGTAGACCAAAACTCCCCTTTTCCCGAACCTCAACGACGGCGGCCCCCACACCGGGGGGGAGGTCGACTAGGGAAAAGGAAGCAGGGTTGTTCGCCACAGTATTGAGACCGAGTCTCGATAAGGACGGCATTGTATATGCCCCCGATGGGGGTGAGGTGGCCCGCGAAGTTTGAGTTTCGCGGGGCTAGAGTGGTGGCCAGTGGAACCCTCATCCCCCCTTGTTTCTAATGAATCGACAGCTCCCCTTTCGCCAAAGGAGGCCGCGGGGCGGGAGTCTGTAAAGTTTATTAAAAGCGGCCAGGTTGTTGGTCTGGGAACAGGTTCTACGGTTGAGTGGTTTTTGGTTGCCCTTGCAGAGCGAATCCAAAAAGAAGGGCTAGAGGTTAGAGGCGTCCCAACAAGCACGGCTACGGCCGAGAGAGCGAAGGATTTAGGAATACCGATTTCGTCTTTAGAGCAAGACCCCGTTCTTGATGTAACGGTCGATGGTGCTGATGAGGTTGACCCGGCCTTTCGTCTAATTAAGGGTGGTGGCGGGGCGCTTCTCCGGGAAAAAATAGTCGCCAACTCCGCGCAAAAGGTTGTAATAGTTATCGGTGCGGGAAAGAAGGTAGAGACGCTGGGGTCAACATTTTTGTTGCCGGTTGAGGTTATACCCTTTGGATACCAGGTCACAGAGCTCCAAATAGCAGATATTGGTTGTCAGCCATTTCTTAGAACGCTGGAAAACGGAGAGGCCTTTATTACCGACAACGGAAATTATATTTTTGACTGTCAGTTTGACGGGGGCATTGAAAATCCCGAGGAAGCCCACTCCCTTTTGTCCCAGCTTCCTGGCGTGGCGGAAAATGGAATTTTTCTAGACCTTTGCGACGTTGTGGTTGAGGGCCTCGAAGGGGGGGAGACTGTCGTCGAGGAAAAATGACGCAGGAGGATCTTTACCATCTCAGCGTTGACGATCTCGAGGCGCGGGTTCTGGGGCATTGGCCGACTTTGGCCGAAGCGTGCCGCTTTGCCAAAAAATGTCACGAGGGCCAGCAGCGGAAAAACGGTGGCCCCTACATTGAACATCCACTCCGCGTAGCGCTTCTTATTAAGGAGACTGGGGGGGTGAGCGATGAAAGCCTTGCCTGCGCCGCCCTTCTCCATGATGTTGTTGAGGACACAGAGGCAACGCTGGAAGAGGTACGCGAAAGATTTGGGGGGAGGGTTGGCGACTTAGTTAGAGCGGTTACTCTCTCAAAGCGGCCTGAGGGCGAGTCAAGGTTTGAGCAAAACATGCAGTCTTTTGAGGGGCTGCGGTGGGAAGGTAGAGACGCTTTGATTCTCCGTAGCGCGGATAGGCTCGATAATCTCACAACCGCAAGGGGGGCATTTTCTCAAAAACGAGAGGGCGAATATGTACGCGAGTCCCGGGAGGGGCTTCTTCCTTTAACCCTCTCCGTGAACACACCTCTTTACCACGCCTTGGCGGATGCGATAGAGAACCTTGACTCTGTCCCCGCTCCCGGCCCTGGAGGCGCAGACTCTTGAAGGCCTTCCAAGACCGCCTAGCGGAAATGGAACGTCGTCTCGAGCAAATCCGGGGCCGGCTTTGACTTCCCGGCAAAAGCCGAAAAACGTGATTTGTTGGAGCGGGAAATGGGCGGGGAAAATTTTTGGGATGACCAAGAGCGCGCGCGGAGTGTTATTGCAAGCCTGAAGGCTGTGAAGGCTGTCGTTGAACCCGT
Source organism: Planctomycetota bacterium (assembly GCA_003501525.1). GTDB lineage: Bacteria > Planctomycetota > UBA1135 > UBA1135 > UBA1135 > UBA1135. The sequence goes on along the minus strand of DNPI01000113.1, from coordinate 2,647 downwards.
TGAGGAGGCCGCCAGATCTCTTGGTGACGCAGAGGCTTTAATTGAGCTCGGCGCGGAAGACGAAGACGGGTCCCTTAATCCAGAAATAGAGGGCGCTCTTTCTTTTAGTGAGGAGCGATTGGCTCGGCTTGAGTTTCAAGTCATGCTTGGGGGCGAGAACGATCACAGGAGCGCTTATCTAACCATTCAGGCCGGAGCTGGTGGCGCGGATGCCGCAGATTTTGCCGAAATGCTAGTAAGAATGTATTTGCGCTGGGCGGAGGCTAAGGGCTTTGAGGCAACTCCGGTAGAAGCAACTGAGGCAGAAGAAGGGGGGGTTAGGCATGCGACCTGGCTGCTTAGGGGGCCTTATGCCTATGGGTACCTCAAGGCTGAGAGGGGCGTCCATCGCCTTGTAAGAATTTCACCCTATGATGCCCAAAACCGTCGCCATACTTCTTTTGCTGCGGTAGAGGCCCTCCCCGAATTTGAGGCAGATGCTCCCATTGAAGTGGACATGAACGATGTAAGGGTCGATACCTACCGAGCGGCCGGCGCAGGGGGGCAGCATGTGAACAAAACAGACTCCGCCGTTCGGATGACGCACATCCCAACCGGGATAGTTGTTCAGTGTCAAAACGAAAGAAGCCAACACAAAAACCGGGCAACCGCTCAGAGAATGCTGACCGCAAAACTTTTTGAGATTCGTGAGCGGGAACGGGATGAAGAGCTCAAAAAAGTTTATGGCCAAAAAGGGGAAATAGCTTGGGGGTCACAGATACGCTCCTATGTCCTCCACCCCTATCAGATGGTCAAAGATCACCGGACAAAATTTGAAATAGGAAACACCACCGCTGTTTTAGACGGAAAAATAGATGAATTTATCGAAGAATACTTGCGCTCTCGAAGTGCCAACTGAAATGACAGAACGCACTCCGATTCGCCGGGCACTTTTGAGCGTCTTTTACAAAGACGGGGTAGTTGAATTGGCGCGCGCCCTTGCCGAGCAGGGGGCGGAAATACTTTCTACGGGCGGGACGATGGCGGCCCTTGAGGAGGCGGGCATCACGGTTGTCGAAGTTGCCGACTACACAGGCTTTCCGGAAATGATG
>DNPI01000113.1:1029-1272 GCA_003501525.1 Planctomycetota bacterium | reverse complement strand
GTTGTCGAAGTTGCCGACTACACGGGTTTCCCCGAAATGATGAACGGAAGGGTTAAAACCCTACATCCCAAAATCCATGGTGGCCTTTTGGGGCGGCGAGGGGACCCCAACCATGTTGCTGCAATGGAGGAGCACGAGATAGGGCCGATAGATCTTGTTTGTGTAAACCTCTATCCGTTTGAAGAAACAGTGGCCTCGGGAGCAGACGCCGGTGCCATTATTGAAAAAATTGATATCGGTGGT
>DNPI01000113.1:480-675 GCA_003501525.1 Planctomycetota bacterium | reverse complement strand
CATGAATCTGTTGCAGTGGTTTGTGACCCTAATGATTACGCACGCGTGGCGAAGGAGATTGAAAATGGTGGCACAACACTTGAGTTGAGAGCGGAGCTCGCGGGAAAAGTTTTTGCTAAAACGGGCGAATACGATCAAGCAATTGGCAATTGGTTTGACAGGGAGAGGGGAGCCTCTCTTCGGTACGGAGAAAAC
>DNPI01000113.1:0-184 GCA_003501525.1 Planctomycetota bacterium | reverse complement strand
GCCTCTCTTCGGTACGGAGAAAACCCGCATCAACAGGCGGCGTTCCATCGGGATTCGAGCCCCCGGGGCCTTGGCGCAGCAAACGTTTTGCCGGGTGGCAAAGAGCTCTCGTACAACAATTGGCTTGATTTGGACGGAGCGACCGGGGCGGTTGGTGACCTTCCTCGGCCCGCGGCCGTGGTTG
>DNPI01000030.1:4254-18181 GCA_003501525.1 Planctomycetota bacterium | reverse complement strand
TTCCGATTGCTGATCCGCGACATGATGGATTCGCGCGAGTGGCTGGCTAATCTCTTTGTCTTAGAAGCGAACCTCGACAGTGGAACTGTCACTAGGCGAGAGCCAGGCCCCGGCTTCCCGCACATCCCCATCTAGCGTTGCGCGGATGGTGTAATTCCCTGGGGCAAAGAAGCCTAATGTGACTGCGCCATCAGGGCCACCGCCGAAGAGTTGGCGAAAAATAGCGGCCTGCCCTTCATTAGTTTTTACGGTTCTACCTTGGCGATCGAGTAACTCAACGCGAGCACCTTTTGCTGGAGAACCATCTGCAGCAAAGACGGCAACTTTTAATTCAACACCTTTCGAGAGGACGACGTCTCTTTTGGTGGTTTGGCCTGCAAACGCTTCAACGTCATCTATCACTACCGAGGCATATCCTTCTGAGGCGACTCGGATTTCCCACGCTCCAGTTGGTAGTCCTCTGAGGGTTGCGGAATTCCCTCCCCAGCCAAAAGTTTCTTTTTCCTGCTCGCCAGATGCCGGGTTTATAGCTGACACAGAAAATCCTCCTTCCAGCTTTTCTCCAGCTGGGGTGACGACTTGAATCTCGATGTTCGCGCCAACCGGAAGGGTGATTTGCCCCACGTCGTGCACTTGATTGCGGGCCAATTCGACTTCTAATGAATCTGCTTCACCGAAGAAGTTGGTCTCAGAGTTTTCACCAGAACCCCAGCGACTACTCCCGCTGGTTTCTATTTCCCAAGTGCCTTGATCTACACCCTCAAATTCAAAGCGGCCATCTTCTCCGGTTCGTGCCCGCTTCATCCCAGGCCCTTGCCCTCCGAACATTGACGCAATGCCGGTGGCACTCTCGCTGGTTGGCCGGAGTCTTACGACAGCTCTTGGTACAGGGTTCCCGGTTCCTTCTTCCACAACCATTCCAGTAATCCGCCCTTCTGGGACTGAGAGAACGACGAAGTCCTCCGGGATATCGGCAACCACGAGAGACAAGGGCCCCCGCCAGTCTCCGGCTTCAACTTGGACGGTATATTCTCCTGGAGCAAGGCTTTTAAATTCGAATTCCCCATTCTCGTCAGATTTGGCGGTAGAGAATCTCAAATCCATCATCCCAGTGGTTTCCAGCCCGATTGCGCTGAGAGCAGCGCCAGAAAGCGGGGCACCAGATTTTTCAAGTCGACCTTTGACCCTGCATCCACCGGCAGACGCATCAACAATGTCGACAGTGGCAATGCCTCCCTCGGGGACAAACGCGGTTGTGAAACGAGTACCTCCGAGTGTTGAAAGAAGGTCGCCTTTGAAGAGGGAGTCATCATCTAGTGATGCTGAAATTAGGAAATATGTTCCTGGGGACATATTCTCCATCGTGTAGATTCCAGAAGCGTCGGTTGCTGTTTGTTGGAAGTCTTGAGATTCGGGGGACATTGCGCCAACCATTCTTCCTGGCAGGAGATTGCCATGCCGATCTGAGACGCGGCCAGTCAAAGTCCCTCCTGCTGAGATTTCAACAAGAACCCCTTGGCGCTCTTCCATCTCTTTTACAGGATCTATTTCTAAGCTGGCTGAGGAGAACCCATCAGCAAGAACGCTGACATGATTGCTGCCGTCGGTAGCACCGGTTACTTGAAAATACCCGTCAGAATCCGTTTCACCGATTGAAGTTAAATCTCCGAACCCTTGGAGAAGACCGAGAAAACTAGTCTCACGCCCTTTGCCCACTACGACAGTCGCGCTTGGAATCCCTTCAGAGGTGCCTTTTTGTACAACACGCCCAGAAACCGTTGCGCCGCGCGAGACATTGACAACAACGCCTTTTTTGGCGATGCCCTCTTCAACGGTAACAGTGACGGATTCTGCTGGCTGATACCCTTCAGCTTGGATTACAGCTGTCCATTTTCCAGGCATTAAGCCTTCTAGTTTGAATTTGCCATCGCCAGAATCGAATAGCCGCATTGCTCCCCCAGAGAGTTGACCTCTCCAGCCCTGAGTAGACACAAGGATCTTCTCTTCCTCCGAGACGGGATTTTTCCATGTAGCTCCTAGTGCGAGCCCGCCAGCTATTTCTCCATGATCTGCTTCGTGAGTTTCAGGAGCAGCGGGTTGTGTTGTTGCAGTCGCACCGCTCCATCCGTCTGCGCGAGATGCGCCACGATTAGTTCCTTGGGATTCTGCCCGTGCCATAAAAAATTGGACTGGCTTTCTTGCTGCTCCGTCTACAGCAATGCCTTCAATGGAGCCTGGGCGAGTTAAGAGCAAGACCGGTTTCTTGTTTTCTTTGAGAGCAGGGCTGAGCTGGAAATCTGAAGGAACATGCGATTCGGCGACAACGCGTAGGCGTGCGGATTGCCAAGCCGGGATTTTGAATTCTCCGGATGAATTTGTCCGGACAAAAGTGGGCTCTGGGATTAGTTCAGGGAGAAGTTGCTCTGCGATTTCCATAATAAAATTGAAATCGCCAGGGCCTTGGCTCTCATTAGCATCGTCTTTTTTACTAGGAATGCTAACTAGTTCAACTCTTGCATCGACGATGGGGCGCCCTTTGGCGTCTACAACCCGACCGGCAACAATCTCTTTAGTTTCCAGCTCAAGGTCCGGAGCCGCCGAATCTCCTGCCACAGGTGCGCCGATTGGAGCGCTACGCCCACCTCCTCCTTGAGACAGGAGTAGATAGTTCCCTTGGGGAAGTTCGGGGAATTGATAAGCACCTCCAAAGGTAGTGCGTGCGGTCCAAGCTCCGGCATCTCGAAGAAAGGGAACCGCCCGACGCAGATCCAAGGGCAGGGCGAGAACCATTGCGCCAGACACACCTTTCTTGTCGGAATCCACGACTTTTCCTGAGAGGCTTCCATGTATGGCTAATTGAATTTGTGTGCGCGCATGGGCGCCTTTTCCTATTGGAGGTACTTCAGTTACTCCGGGTCGAATTGCCTCGTTCATGCCATAAGCAGTGAGAACGGCGCCGGCTGGGACTGCTGGGAGATGGAATTGACCTGCTGTGTCGGTGAACACATGCTCCGCAAAAAACTCTCGATTGCGAAAAGCGGCGAGTAAGTATTTGATGCCCGGGCTTACGAGTACTTCCGCGTTGGGTATTGGAGCTCCGGAGGCGTTTACCACCGTGCCGGACAGGGAGCCCCCCGATACAGTGCGAAGAACAACTTTTTCGTCGTGCAGTAGACGATTGGGAGGAACCCGGACTCTACCTTTGGTTAATCTTTGACTGCCTCGAGCTTCTAGGTAGAGAGTCCTCCCGTGGAGCCCTTCTAGTGCGAAGAGCCCTTCGTCATCGGTGAGGGTCGCTGCAATTGGCTCCAATGTGAAATCCAGAGGCTTAGAGAAGAGTTCTTCGATGCCACCCTCGAATTCAACTATGGGGAAAGGCGAAGAGTGAGCAAAGACCCAAGCCCCAGGGACTGGTTCTCCGATTTCATCGACGACTTTTCCGGGGAGGGAAAATTTCCCGCTACCAATTTTTGGTTCCCGCCCCACAGCGGGGAGATCTTCAACTTCCGACCTTTCCTGGGAGAGAGGCCCGGCGGTTGGCAGGCCAGGTGCATCTATTTGGGCAAGCTCGAAGTCCTCCGTTGGAGAAATGTCATCCTGTATGAATAATGCCCAAATTAAAGCGGCTGCTAGAGCGGCGAGGAGAAGAAGAATGCGGCGCATGAGTTGTTTACGAACGAAGCGGAGGGCTGCTGGCCGTTTAAATGAATCCTAATCCTACTTGGGATTTAAACTTCGAGTGTTGGGAGGGATTGGGCTGGAAGCTTTGAGACTTCGGCTGCAAGCTGCCTTGCGATCATTTGGAATGCTTTGCTGGAGGGAGAATTAGGGTCTTTTGTGACAGAAGGAATCCCGGCGTCTCCGCCTTCCCTCATATTTGCCTCCATAGGGATTGAGCCAAGAAAAGGGACACTGAAATCCGATGCGGTGCGTGCGCCCCCACCTTCGCCGAATATCTCTCCAGCCATATTTTCGACGACCCCTAGCACATCAACCCGGACTTTTTCACACATCCCGATAGCCCTTCGGACATCTACTAAGGAGACTTCTTGGGGGAGTGTGACTACTACAGCTCCAGTCATTGGAACGAGCTGTGCGAGAGAAATCTGAGCATCTCCTGTTCCTGGCGGCATGTCTACTAGCAAATAATCAAGTTCACCCCAATCGACCTCACGCAGAAACTTCTCGAGCGCTTTGTGCAGCATGGGGCCTCTCCACATGACAGGTTGGCCGTCTTCAACAAGAAATCCGACTGACATTGCCTTAATCCCGTGCGCGTTCAGTGGAACAATCCTTCCTGAACCATCACCCTCAGGATGGCCTTTTAATCCCAACATGACCGGTACGTTGGGACCGTAAACATCGGCATCTAGGATGCCAACCTTTGCTCCGTCAGCTGCTAAAGCTGCCGCAATGTTGACGGCACAGGTTGTTTTGCCGACCCCTCCTTTGCCTGATGTGATGGCAATGACATTGCGTACCTCACCGCCGAGCTGGTTTCCCTCCGGGAGGGTAGTACGGACTTGGGCAGTCATATTGATATTCACTGACTCTGCCCCTTCAAGGGCCAAGACGGCTTGTTGCGCCTGTTCTTTTAGTTGTTCTTTGACTGGGCATGCAGGTGTGGTGAGTTCGAGGGTAAAGCGGATTGAGCCATCACAGACAGCTAAATCTTTAACGAAACCCAGCTCCACAATATTTTTGTTGAGGTCGGGATCTTGCACCGACTGTAAAGCTTCGAGAATGGTTTCCTTTGAGAGAGGGGTCATGGTTGTTCCTGGCTGTCGTAGGATGCAGTGGTTTCTGCGACTGAAAATCCCTTGAAGACCCCACAGGATACGCTCCCCAAAGCCATTGTGCTTCTTTCGGGCGGCCTTGATTCGGCCGTCGTTGCTGGCCGCCTAGTGGAAAAAGGGTTCGCGGTCTATGCACTGACGGTCGATTATGGCCAGCGCCATTCTGCTGAAATTAATGCGTCCCGAAAAGTGGCGGCGGCTCTTCAAGTTAAGGAGCACCTTATCCTGACCGCAGATCTCCGTGGTATAGGTGGCTCTGCTCTGACTAGCGATGTCGAAGTTCCCAAAGGGGATATGCCGGAAGACCCCGTGGTTGATGACATCCCGGTCACTTACGTACCTGCGCGCAATGCATTTTTACTTTCTGTCGCACTCGGTATGGCGGAAGCTCGTGGTGCCGAGAGAGTCGGCATAGGAGTGAATGCTCTCGATTGGTCTGGTTATCCCGATTGTCGACCAGAGTTCATTGATGCATTTCAGAAGGTTTCTAATGTCGGGACTAAGGCTGGAGCGGAGGGGCACGCGATTAAGATTTATGCTCCACTTTTGAATTTAGGTAAAGACGAAATAGTCGGGGAAGCTCTTCGTTTAGGAGTGGATTTGGATATCACGCTTTCTTGTTATGACCCTGATCCATCAGGTGAAATTTGTGGGTTATGTGATGCTTGCCGCTTGCGTTATCAGGCAGAAGGCCAGCAGGCAAAGAAAGGTGTGAAACAATGAAAAAGACTGACACCTCTCCCTCGTCTGGAAACCCCGAAGAGCGTCCTGTCCCGGCCGAATGGGTAGCAGCAATTGAGCGATTGATGCAAGTTGTTGACACCTTGCGTTCACCTGGAGGATGTCCTTGGGATGCAGAGCAAACATTGGAAACCCTAGCACCCCATTTGGTTGAGGAATCTCACGAGATGGCGGATGCGGTTGCCCGTAAAGATTTAATGGGGATTGAGGAAGAACTTGGTGATCTCCTTATGGGCATTTTGATGATGGCGCGGGTCGCTTCTGAGTCTGGCGACTTCGACCCTGCTTCGCTGGCTGAGGCCATTACGGCGAAGCTCATCCGTCGACATCCTCATGTTTATGGCCAAGTCTCGGCCGATAAATCTGGTCAAGTGCTTCGCAATTGGGAGGCGATTAAGAAGAAGGAGAAACAGGAGGCTGGCGCTGACACCTCGGCCCTATCCGGTGTCCCTCGCAGCTTGCCGGCTCTCTTGAGGGCTTGGCGCGTGGGGGCCAAAGCGGCAAATGCAGGTTTTGATTGGCCGGATCTACAGGGTCCAGTTGAAAAGGTTGAAGAGGAGTGGCAAGAATTTAGAGAGGCGGTTCATGCGGATGATTTGGATTCTGCTTCTGAAGAGTTAGGCGATCTCCTTTTTGCGGTGGTCAACGTGGCGCGGAGAATGAACATTGAGCCGGAATTGGCCTTGCGTGGGACAATAGAGCGATTTAGCGGAAGATTCCGTTGGGTGGAATCGAACCTAGGCAAGGATGTTGCCGAAGCAACTTTGGAAGAGATGGACGCTCTCTGGGAAGAAGCGAAGAAACGCGAGTCTTGACCGCCTGAAACGTCCGGGCCTATACTCTTTGCCAATTTTCAGCGGGGGTGTGGCGCAATTGGTTAGCGTACCAGACTGTCGATCTGGTGGTTGCGGGTTCGAGTCCCGTCACCCTCGCCACACTAATGCGTGGCGCTGATTCCCCCCTATGCTTTTATTTGGGGGTTGTTGCAGGAAGACGAATGGTCGTAACCCCTCCGCCTTCTCGAACGTGGAACACCTGAGTTAAACGGCAACTTCCGTTTTCCTTCGAAGCGATCAAAGTGTATTCGCCAGGATTTCGGGTGAATTTAACCTCTCCCGAATCGTCAGTACGCCTCGTGGTCCGGAGGTTCCCGCTACTGCGGCGAGGAGCAGGGCCTTCTCTGTTTGGCTTCAAGGTGATGAGTCCGTTCGCTACACGCATGCCCTGAGCATCTTCGACGACTAGGTGGACAATGGTTTTAATTTCGACCGTGATTATTTTGCGGAAATCAAGATTGGGGGACGCATTTGGGATATCGACTAGAAAAGCGTCAAACCCCTCACCTCCCACCCAAAGAAACTTTGGCAGGCCGTCAGCCTCTAATTTCGCCATGGCCCGCCCGTGGAGGGGAGTGCGGTAATTCCATGCGATAGTTTTTTGCCTAGGCGTAGCCATATAGGCTTCCTCGGGGCGTTGTGTCAGTATCATGACTTTTGCTCGAGCAATCGGCCTGTTTTGTTGATTCTGGATGTCGACAACGTACATTGACTCGTTACTTCCTACTGAAGGAGGGGTGGGCTTTGTTACTTTCCGAGTGGTTGCCGCAGGCCCTGAACCAGGCCTTAGGGTTTCAGCGGATTTATGACGCTCAACCTTTTTTCGGGTGGTGCAGCTAGCGGGAAGGAGAAGGAGGCAGGCTAAGCCGATAAGGGGGAGAATGCGGGAATTCATACGTCTTCAGGGATACGGAGGCGTTCAGTGCCTCGTACTGCTTCTAGAGTTAAGGCCTGTATGTCGAGAGAGGCTTCAGCCTCGAGAGCATCGACTAACTTGCCGTGGATTATGGGTGCAGCGGGCTGGAACACAGTACAGCAGTCTGGCGCGGGGAGGTTGCTAGTTTCTAATGTCCCAATGCTCTTTGCTTGCTTGATGATATCCACCTTGTCAGAAGTTGCTAATGGACGCAGGACAGGCATTGATGAGGCTTCTTCGATTACGGCCAAGTTTTCCAGAGTCTGGCTGGCGACTTGGCCAATGCTTTCGCCTGTGATCAATGCTTTGCATTTTCGTCTACTGGCTACTCGACTAGCAATTCGTTGCATGGCTCGACGGTAGAGCACGGTGCGGTACTCTTCTGGGCAGTTGTCGCGAATTGCCACTTGAACCTCAGAGAAGGGAACAATGTGGAGGATGGTGGTAGGTTGCCAAGAGGATAGATGCTCTGCGAGGCGGATTATTTTTTCTCGGGTTTGTGGCCCGACAAAAGGATGAGAGTAAAAGGATATGCATTCGACACGCATACCTCTTTTCATACATTCCCAAGCGGCTACGGGGGAATCTATCCCGCCGGAGAGTAGGCAAAGGCCGCGGCCAAGCGAGCCTACCGGTAGCCCTCCAGGGCCCGGGATACGGCCGGCGAATATCCAGGCTCCTTCTGGGCGAATGTCAGCCTCGAGATTTAATTGGGGGTTCTTTAAATCCACTTTTAACCGCTTTTGATTTGGAATAATCGCCCCTGCTAAATCCCGAGCAAATTCCATGCTTCCGGGAAGAAAAGTTTTGTCGGCTCGGGTGACACTAGTCCGAAAGCGAACGGGACCGTCTCCGGGGAAATCACGTTCTAGAGTAATCGCGACCATTTCAGCGGCAACTTTTTTTAAGGCCTTAGCATCACTGGTGCAGTGAGTTGCCGGTGAAAGGCTTGTAACACCGAAGACCTTGGAGGCGGACCGTGCTAGTTGGGATATTTCGTCGGTGCCTTTTATTAGGAGGCGGCCACGTAAGCGATCGACCGACACCCCATGCATGCCCTTTAGGGCAGTGCGAAGATTTTCAGCTAGGCGGCGTTCAAAGGCGGGACGGTTCCCACCTTTAAGGCCGATTTCGCCGTAACGAACCAAGATGGCGGCATCTGACATTACAAAAGGTTCGCCATTCTAGAATGAAGTCCCGGGAAGGGCGGCTCCCCTTTCTCTAACACCTGGTTCCTTAGGGCGTAAGCTCTTCAATAGTTTTGCCGATTTTCCTCTTGCTTGCTTTTGCGGGTTTCCCGCAAGGAGAGGTTTTTGTTGATGTAGGCGTCGATTCCGCGAATGTCGAGCTTGGCAAGCCCTTTGAAGTACGTGCGGAGATGGACGTGCCGCCTGGCTGGCATGTCTATCACCCAGAGCAGGATCGAGCTAATGGCATTCCAGTTTCTATCGCAGTAGATGGTGCTGATGCTATAGGCCCTGTTTCCTGTGATACTCAGCCCAAGGTGCACCGGGATCAAATTGGTGGTCATGTATCCGAAACCCTGTGGGTTTTCGGTTCTCCTGAGTTCACATTGCCCGTTGTGGTTGAGGGGCCAATAGGTTTTCGAACGATCGAAGTTGAAGTCCGTTGGCAGCTTTGTGACGAATCAGTTTGTTTGCCGCCTGAATCAAAGTTCTTCTCGATTGATTTAGACGTTCTGCCTTCGGCCTCTGGCGCGGAGGCGAGTGAATCCTTTGAAGTAAAAGTGGCGGCCCCTTCTGTGCAATCAGCTACTGAGGAACTGCAATCTCTAAGCCTGCTAGCTTTCCTTTTGTTAGCGGTAGGTGGCGGATTGTTTGCCTTGGCGATGCCATGCACCTATCCCATGATTCCCATCACCATTAGCTTCTTCACTAAGCAAGCGGAGAAGCGAGGGGGAAGCGTGCTGCCCCTGAGCTTGGCATATGGTGGAGGAATCATTGGTATTTTCATTCTGATTGGGGTCGCCGTTGGGCCTTTGATTCTGGCATTTGCCACTCATCCTGTGACCAATTTGGTCATCGGAATCTTATTCTTAGTCTTTGCTTTTGTTCTGTTTGGTGTCCTAACCTTAAATCCTCCTCGGTTCTTAATGACTGCCGCTGGTAGGGCTAATGCCCAGGGGGGGTACTTCGGGGTGTTCTTGATGGGTGCCACCTTGGTGGTGACCTCCTTTACATGTACGGCTCCTTTTGTGGGCAATATTTTGGCATTGGCTGCTACCGGTGGAGGCTTGGCGCGGGCAGCTCTTGGAATGGGTGTGTTTGGTCTGACTATGGCGATTCCATTCGTATTCTTGTCGCTTGCTCCAGGTCGAATTCAACGCTTGCCGCAAAGCGGCCAATGGATGGACACCCTGAAGGTGACCTTAGGGTTTATTGAGCTGGCTGCCGCTTTAAAGTTCATTTCTAATGCTGATGTTGTGTTGGGATGGAAAGCATTATCGCGTGAAACTTTTCTCTTCCTCTGGGCAGCCATCATGTTGGCGACAGCCTTTTACCTATTTGGGTTCTTCCGAGGCCGCAGCAAAGAACCTCGCCCCGGCCGCCTGCAAACGACTTCTGCTGTGATGTTCTTGGGCTTTGCGGGATACTGCGGCTACGGCTGGAGTGGTCAACCGATGGATTTTGTGATGACCGCCATTATCCCAAACTATTCCAACTCTTCTGAGTTGGCAGCCCAGCATGAAATAGTTGTGGACGATTATGAGGCTGCTCGTGCCAAGGCTTTGCGCCAAGAAAAATATCTTTTGGTGAACTTTACTGGGCACACGTGAGTGAATTGTCGAGCAATGGAGGAAGGGATCTTTCCCCAGTCGGCGGTCGCCGACGTTCTCGAATCAAATTTTGTGGAGGCGCGCCTTCACAACGATGGTCACGATGCGGAATTAAAGGCCAGCATTCAGCAACTGCAGCAGGAATTAACGGGTAGTTTTGCTGCTCCTATTTACCTCATCGTGGATCCCGAATCAGGGAAGGAGCGAGCTCGGAGAGACGGTGCTATGAGGGACGCTGCATCCTTTGCCGCTTGGCTGCAATCGGGTTTGCAGTGACAGCTACTCGGCAGGTCTCTATTCCTTGCGTCCCTGGAGATGGACTGGGCAACCGCTTCTTGCTATTCGAGGGGCGTAACTTGGCTACGTGGAAGCACTCTTTGGAGAGCTTGGCCATTGAGCTTTGCGATCGGGACTTCGACGGCATTTTGGTGGTGGAAGCTGGTGACCGGGAAGGAGAAGAGCCGGTTTTGAAAATTTTAAATCGCGATGGTGGAAACGGTGGCGTTTGCTTGAATGGCTTGCGTGTGGCGGCTTTGTGGGGGGGTGAGGAGGAAGGAAGTTTCCTCATGGATGGGCGTAGCATTTCATGGCATCGCTGCGGAGATGATGTCATTACTGTGCACCTGGCAGGGCAAGATATGCCTCAGGACATGGAATTCCCGCCAGTGCAGGCTATGGGCTTGCGCGGAGTCAAGGTCCCATTTTGGAATCCCCATGCCGTTTTCTCCGTGGAAGACGTGGGAGCGGTGGACCTCGTGGCCTTGGCTGAAGAAGTGTGTCAGCAAAGAGAATTGTTTCCTGAAGGGGTAAATGTGGAATTAGTGGCTCACCATGGATTGGATGCCTTGCGCATGCGTGTCCATGAGCGCGGTGTTGGGGAAACTCAAGCCTGTGGTTCAGCTGCTGTCGCCGTGGCCTTGATGGCCTGGGCGGAAGGCCCGGTTGCACCCCTTGTAGTGGTGATGAATGGCGGTTGCTTGAAGCTTGAACGGGCTCAAGATGGTGGCGTTTTGGTGAGAGGAAAAGCCTGCTTAGGCGAACCTGAAGAAAGACTGTTGAGCAATTGATGTCCCGTGAATTGAGAAGGTTAAAGTTGCATGAGTCGCCGGCGAAAAATTTCAGCCAAGCAGTAGGAAGCGAAATTGTTTGCTTGGCGGGGAACTGTCGGGCTTGATACGAAGAGAGTGTTTTTGGAAACCTTTTTTGAGGCCCTAAGGCATTCCTTTGAAACGACTTACGACCGGGAAACTCTCTAGTAAGGGGTTTCTTCTGAGGGTCGGATTTTAGAGAATGGGTGGGCCTTTTCCAGCCCATATATACATCCTTGTCCGCTAAAAAAACGGCCCCCGTTGTGCCCGCTGAGAACCTTCTGATTGAGAGGGAAATGCGTGAGTCGTATTTGACTTATGCGCTTTCTGTTATTCATGACAGGGCGTTGCCTGATGTCAGGGATGGCCTTAAGCCTTCCCAGCGACGAATACTTGTGGCGATGAACGACCTCAATCTGAGGTCCAATACTAAATACCGGAAATGCGCAAAAATTGCAGGGGACACATCGGGTAACTATCACCCGCACGGGGAATCGGTTATTTACCCGACCTTGGTTCGGATGGCTCAGCCTTTTCGGTTGCGTGAGCCATTAGTTGATGGGCAAGGGAACTTTGGCTCAATTGACGGTGACCCTCCGGCGGCTATGCGGTACACGGAATCCCGCATGGCTGGATCGGCTGAAGAGATGCTGGCCGACCTCGATAAGGACACTGTTGATCACCGCAGTAACTATGACGAAACGAGGATGGAACCGACAGTGCTGCCTGGCCGATTCCCCAATCTTCTTGTTAATGGCTCAGAGGGCATCGCTGTGGGGATGTCGACCTCGCTACCGCCTCACAACCTGAACGAAGTTCTTGCTGGGCTTCGTCATCTTCTGGACAACCCTGAGTGCACAATTGCTGATTTGATGGCTCATATTCCGGGGCCTGACTTTCCAACTGGCGGCACAATCTGTGGTCGTGCGGGTATCCATGAAGCGTATACCACGGGCCGCGGGAAAATTATCTTGCGAGCCAAGATGCATCTCGAGGAACCAGACAAAGGTCGCAGAAAGCTTGTTGTTACCGAAATTCCTTACGAGAAAGAGAAAGCGGCCATCATCGAGAAGATCGCTGATCAGGTAAAAGAAGAGCGGGTTACAGGGCTTCACGATATTCGCGATGAATCCGATAGAGATGGGATGCGCTTGGTCTTCGATTTGAAAAAAGATGCTGACCCTGTAGTCGTTGAAAATCTTCTATTCAAGCACAGTCAACTGCAGAGTACATATGTAATCCGCAACATTGCCTTGAAGGACGGTGGCCCCAAAACCTTGACGCTGAAAGACCTTTTGGGCTCTTATCGCGACCACCGTTTTGAGGTGATTCGCCGGCGCACGGCTTTTCTGCTCGGCAAGGCCGAGCGGCGGCTCCATATCCTCGAAGGACTTATGGTGGCCATTCAAGCTATCGACGAGGTGGTGGAGACCATCAAGAAGAGCAAGGACACCGCTACCGCTAAGGCGAAAATTGAGAAGGCCTTTAAGCTTAGTGAGATTCAATCTCAAGCCATAGTGGACATGCGCTTAGGTCGCTTGACGGCCCTCGAAGTTAATCGTTTGCAGGAAGAAATTAGTGCTCTGGAGGAGGATATTCGGGAGCTGCAAGCAATCCTCGATAAGGACGCTTTGGTTTACGAAATTATTCGAGAGGACCTCGATGAAATGGAGGCTCGTTTCGCCGACGAACGAAGAACGGAAATAGGTGAGGCTGCTGAAGATTTCATGCACGAGGACCTTATTGCTGAGGAAAATGTGGTTGTCACTATTTCCCGCGAGGGATACGTGAAACGCACTCCGGTTGGGGTGTATCGAGCCCAGACGCGTGGTGGCCGGGGCATTGCGGGCGGGAAATCGAAAGACGGAGACCTTCTCTCGCATTTGTTTGTTACTTCAACTCACGACACGCTTCTTATTGTCACTGACTTGGGCCGACTTTATTGGTTGAAGGTTTGGCAACTCCCTGACCTCGACAGGACTGCCCGCGGCCGCTCCATCCGAAATCTTATTGAAGGCATTGCAACTGATGAAAAGATTCGGGCAATTCTTGCTACCCGTGATTTTGAGCCTGGGCGATACCTCCTTTTCTCTACCGCAATGGGCAAGGTTAAGAAAACGCCTCTTGAGGCCTACTCGAGACCTCGGCGGGCAGGAATTATTGCGACGAAACTTGGAGAAGACGATCGTCTTATTGGTGCCGCACTTGTTGACAGTGGCGAAGAGGTTTTGCTTTGTACGACTCAGGGTCAGGTCGTGCGATTCAGTCAAGATGAGGTTCGCTCAATGGGGCGCAATGCTGCAGGGGTGCGAGGCGCCAAGCTTCGGAAGGACGATCGGGTTGTTGACCTTGTGATAGGTGTCGAAGATGAAGAATTGCTTATTGCGTGTAAACAGGGATATGGGAAGCGAACCCGAATTGGAGATTTCCGTATTACCCGGCGGGGTTCGCAGGGGGTTGTTGGAATTCGAGCCAATGACAGAAACGGCCCCGTTGTCAATGCCGGTAACGCTAGCCGTAGCAAAGACGTCTTATTTTCTTCGGAGGCCGGTATGGTCGTTAGGACTGCGCTAGATGCGATATCTATACAGGGGCGTGCGACTCAGGGAGTCCGCTTGGTGAACCTCAAGGAAGGAGACACGCTGGCTGGCATGGCTTCAATCCCTTATGGCGATGAGGAGGAAGTCGCTGAGCAGGAAAACGAATCGAATTCGAAGGAGGACTTGCCTGCCAAGAAGAAGCCAACCGCCAAG
>DNPI01000030.1:0-3878 GCA_003501525.1 Planctomycetota bacterium | reverse complement strand
GAAGAAGCCAACCGCCAAGAAGAAATGAACCTAATTAATAGCCTTTCGGGTGACATTAAAGCCGCACTGAAGGCTGCCGAAAAAGACAGGGTGCGGGTCCTCCGTTCGATACTGGCGGATCTAAGAAATGCTGGGATAGAGAAGGGTGCGACACCGGATTCCGGCAGTGATGATCCGGCTTCTCGGCTCGATGAAGCGGGCCAAATGGCTGTTCTTCGTTCGGCTGTTAAGCGTCGCAAAGATGCCGCTGGCCAGTATCGCGAGGGTGGTCGTGAAGAACTTGCTGAAATTGAAGAGGGAGAGGTTGAAATTATTGATGGTTACTTGCCAGCGGCGCTTTCTGAGGAAGAGCTTGATGCGCTGGTAATTTCAGCCGTTGCTGAATGTGGCGCTGAGGGAATGGCAGATATGGGCAAGGTTATGAAAGTAGTTATGCCTGTAATCGATGGCCGATCAGATGGGGGATCGGTGAGCCAAGCAGTCAAGAAGGCCTTGGGATGATTCGGCCTAAGATTGTTTTTTTAGTGGTCATTTGGTTGGCCATTGTCCTGTCCCTGAGCTTTAGGGCTTTATCTGTTGGTGTCGAGAGAATTCAGAGTGGCCGCACCTCGTTTAATCCCTCTTTAACGTCGGTCCGCGCCGCCGGCAGCGGGCTTCCGGATGTCCAAGCTCCACCATTTGCGCATGGGGCGGCAGTAGCATTTGCGACCAGCCTTATGGGGGAATTATCAGAGGCGCTCGAGCAGGGAAGTGCGGCTGAGGCAATCAAAATTTGCGGTGATGCTGCTAGTCGTATTTCCCAACAGGTTGCAGAAGAGAAAGGGGTTTGGGTAGGGCGAGTGGCTCTTAATCTCCGGAATCCGTCTAACGCTCCGGATTCATGGGAGCGCTCTTGGCTTGAATCCGCTTTAGAGACCACCGCTAGTAATCCCGTTTCATCTCTCGGGAAATTCCGAAGCTTGCCCGATGGCCAGAAAGAATACGCTTATTTGATGCCGATTTACACTGCTCCCAGTTGCCTGCAATGCCACGGGGAGCCAGCCAATCTTGGCCTAGGTGTGGCAGAAGCGTTGTTTACGGATTACCCGGACGATGCAGCTACAGGGTTTGTTTTGGGAAGTTTGCGGGGTGCAGTGAAGGTTCGGGTGCCGATTCGCGAGACTAGAGCGGGTCAGTTTAAGTAGCGAAACCAGACATAAACCGAAGCAATTGCGACAGACATCAACATCAACGGGAACGCGTTTAAAAGGAATTTCAGAAAAGGAATCGCGTGTCCTTGCCGTTCAGCAATCCCAGCTGTGATGAGGTTGGCGCTGGCTCCGATAAGGCTACCATTCCCTCCGAGGCAAGCCCCAAGAGAGAGAGACCACCAAATCGCATCCTGCTGGGCAGCGGATAAGACCCCAATCTGGTCCATTGCTGTTTGCAGGGTCGGAATCATAGTTGCTACAAATGGAATGTTGTCAACGATGGCGGAGGCTATGGCTGAAACCCACATCACTGCTAAAGCCAGAGTGCTGGCAATCTCACTAGTACTTTTTGCGCCTTCGGTGAGTTGAACCACCTGATCGGCAATCAGTCCCAAGGCGCCAGCATTCTGTAGGCCGTGTACCATGACAAAAAGCCCCACGAAAAAGAAAATGGTGACCCATTCCACTTCCCCGAAGCTGGCATGAACGTTGTGAGCTTTGTCTTCTCTTTTGCGCCCTAAATTGTCAAGCAGTAGGAGAATTGCCGCACCACAAAGTGCCACTGTTGCGGTTTCAATTCCAAGTGGGTGTGCGATAGCAAAGCCAATAAGAACACCGGTCAATACGGTAAGCGACTTTTTTAGGAGAGCTGGCCGCTGCAGGCACTCACGCTCATCCATTGCGAGTACTCTTTCCTGCGCTTCTTTTGAAACTGAAAGCCGTTTTCCCCAAACCAGCCAAAGAGGTAAAAAAGTTGCAACCATGATTACTGGGACAATCGGCGCGACGTGAACCAGGAAATCGTTGAAGGTGATATGTGGGACCTGCGAGCCAATCAGAATGTTTGGCGGGTCGCCGATAAGAGTGGCTGTTCCTCCAATATTCGAAAAAAGTATTTCAGCAAATAAGAACGGGTATGGTTCTATTTTCATTTCCCGAGTTATTGCCAGAGTCACGGGCACAATTAATAGAACTGTGGTTACGTTATCTAGGGCGGCGGAAAGTACAGCGGTAATGATCGAGAGCATTACAAGCATGCCCCAAGGCTTAGCTTTCACCTTCTTCGCTGACCAGATGGCGAGGAACTGAAACACTCCGCTACGGCTGGTTATTGCAACGATAACCATCATTCCAATTAGAAGCCCTAGCACATTCAAATCTTCGCCCGATAGAGCGCTGCCCTGATCGACAAGGCCAAGGAGGAGCATTGCAGAACCGGCAAGCATGGCGATGACTGCGCGGTTGAATTTTTCCACCATGATGAGGCTGTAAGCCAGGAAAAAAATCCCTGTGGCCACCCACAGTGGCTCTAAGCCGAATATGCTGTCGGGGAGATGTCCTTGTTCGATCATATTCTTGGGAGCGCAGAATAGCAGGGCATGCGAGTGCGGGGAGCATGAAGAACGAAAATAAAGTTGGGTCAAGACAGGCTGTGCGGGGAATTGTGGTGACAATTTTTTGGACTCTGGGCTCGAGGGTTTTGGGCCTCATTCGGGATGTTTGCATGACTGCTGCCCTAGGTGCCACGGCGGGCCACGGGAATTTCTTGATGGCATGGATCGCGCCCAATCTTTTCAGAAGGTTGGTGGGAGAGGGAGCCGTAAGTGCTGCGATACAACCAGCTCTTGCTCGTGCGCGCGAGGAAAAAGGTGAAGCCTCAGCGCATCGTATGTACGCGCGATTCCACGGTGTTTTGGGCCTGATATTGGTGGGGTTGGTTGTAGTGGTAGAAGCCATTCTGCTTTTCCTGCCTTCTGTGTTAGGAGCCAGGCTTTCTCCGGATGACATGGCCGCTTTGCGGTTGGGAGCGATTTTGTTCCCATATGTCCTGCCTATCTGTTTGACGGCTTTGGCTTCTGCTCCTCAGCATTTGTCCGGTCGTTTTAGTCTTCCGGCTCTGGCCCCAGCGTTACTCAATGTTGTTTGGATTGTCGCCTTGCAAGTAATCCTCCTGTTTGAGGGTTCCGGGGCAGGAACGGAAAGGATTCTTTGCGTGGCCATTTTGTTTGGGGGAGTCATCCAATGGGCAGCGCAGATCCCAGGAGTGCGGGCGGCTGGGTGGCCCATTGCCCCTTCTGTCCAATCTGAGGACGGGTCGGTTCGGGATGCGATGAAAAAATTTCTCCCAGCGATGGTGGGCTTGGCCGCGGTGCAGATTAACTTCGCCTTAGATCATGGTTTAGTGCGTTGGTTGGTTGACCCTTCTGCTACTACGTACACCTTCTATGCCAATCGCTTACTGCAATTGCCGCTTGCGCTTTTGGCTATTTCCGTTGCTACCGGGCTTATGCCCCTTTTCTCGAGGCTAGCAGCAGAAAAGAAGGAGGCTGATATCCCTGATGCCTTGCGCAGGGGCGGCGAAACAATCTTGCTGCTTATATTCGCTGCAGGCATTGGTCTCTCAATCCTGGCTCTCCCCGCAGTGACGGTTCTATTCGAGCACGGCCGTTTCTCCGCTGAAGCCTCAAAGGTGATGTCCGATACCTTACGCGCCTACCTTTGGTGTCTTCCCGCAGCGGCCCTAATTGCCCTTTTGACTAGGGCAAGGCAAAGCATCGGCGACGTCCGTGGTCCAGCTCGGGCTGCAGTCTTTGCGATTCCAGTTAACCTTGTTTTGAATGTTCTCCTACTCCCGAAGTTTGGCGCTCCGGGAGCAGGCTATGCCACCGCAGTGGCTCTTACTTTGCA
>DNPI01000230.1 GCA_003501525.1 Planctomycetota bacterium | reverse complement strand
GCCGAAGTGGCGGAATTGGCAGACGCGCAGGCTTCAGGAGCCTGTGACCTCTTCGGTCGTGGGGGTTCGAATCCCCCCTTCGGCACCAGTTTATTACAGGGCAGTAGCTCAATTGGCAGAGCAGCTGATTCCAAATCAGCAGGTTGAGGGTTCAAGTCCTTCCTGCCCTGCCACTGGTCGTATCTATTTTGGCGTTCCCTCCTATTCCTAAAGAGGCTTTCGTTGCCGTTGGTGAAGCTAATCCGCTTGATGCGAGTTTAGTTCGCGACGCCGTTGGTCAAATCGCCAACCCGCCGGACGGCCCATTTTCCAGAATAATGAGTTACGGAAAGCTTCTTTTGGCAGCAAATCGACTAGTGAATTTAACTGGGGCTAAAAGCTGGGAGGCCTTGCTGCAATTCCACCTGCTCGATTGCGTGACTGCTGGAGCGTTCATACCAGGTGATGTTCGCGTGATTGCTGATTGGGGAAGTGGGGGCGGAATGCCAGGTCTCGTGTGGGCAGCTTTACGACCTGAAATTCGTTTCTTGCTTTGTGAGCGGACTCAGAAGAAATCTGCATTCCTCGAAGAGGCGGTGCTGCATTTGGGGCTTACGAATACTGAAGTGTTAAAAGGGCAGGCGGAAGAAGTTTTACGCGGCGAGGAACGTGTTGACTTGGTTGTTGCAAGAGCAGTCGAGCCACTTGGAAAACTTTTACAGCGGCTTGATAGAGAAAACGTCGGAAAAGGAGGCCTCATGTGGATGGCGGGCGCCAAGGCGGAAGATGATTGGGCTGCTGCCAGCGATACGGGTTCCAGTAATTGGGTTGTTGCAGCAAAGCACCCATATTCACTAGGGCAGGCAGGGAAGCGGTCGATATGGGTTCTGCGTAGGCGGTCTTCCCAGGCCTGACTCGGAGCGGTAGAATTTTCCTCCCTGAAAGCGGGAATGGGCGTTTAGCTCAGTTGGCTAGAGCACCAGCTCGACAAGCTGGGGGTCACTGGTTCAAGTCCAGTAACGCCCACCATTCCCGAGTGAACAGCTAGCGTTTGCCTTAGTTGTTCGTAGGCTTGTTACATGGTTTTTGCCTTTTTGATTGCACTCGGGGGACTCCAGGAGCCTATTCCAGACCCTGTCGCACTGTTCGACGACCGGTGGACCCCGGAGGCGCGTGCATACCTTGCAGCGGGGCCCTCTGTGGTCAGCATTTCTTTGCACGCGAAAGTTATGGTGCGCGAGGGGTTTGGGCGGAGGCGCGAACAGACAAGGCTTCTTGGTCAGGGGACAGGTGTTGTCATTGACTCCGCTGGCCTAGTGATTACAAATCAGCATGTAGCGGTTGCGGACCCAAGTTTTTCTTCAACACCAGTGCTCACCACGGTGACCTTTGCCGAGGAGTTCGGAGGGAGAAAATATGCGGCTCGAGTTTTGAGCGTGGACCAAGAGTCCGACCTTGCACTTTTGAAAATTCAAGGTCGGGGCCCATTCCGGGCCTCCACACTGGGCTCTAGCGAGAACTTGATCAAAGGCGAAAAAGTTATCGCGATTGGTGCGCCGTTTGGAAACTCCCATTCCGTGACTTCGGGGATCCTCTCTGGGCTTCATCGGAAGGTGAAAGTGCGCACGCAGAGCGGGCGTACCCATCTTTTTGGCGACTTGCTTCAAACGGATGCGGCAATTAACCCTGGAAATTCCGGCGGGCCTCTCCTGAACGCTGCCGGAGAATTAATCGGGATTAATGTGGCGACTCGCGAAGGGGCTGATGGACTGGGGTTTGCGATCCCGGTCGACACGATTAAAAAAGTTCTCGAGGGGAGCCTTTTTGACCTTTCACACCGGTTTTGGGTGGGCATGCGAATTGGGGATGAATTTGGAGCCCCAATAGTGACCTCCGCACACCCGCGAGGGCCAGCTCACCTGGCGGGATTGCGAACCGGGGATCTCATTGCCGAAGTGGCAGGGAAAAAGATTAAAACCCCTGCTGATTATGCTTCAGTTCTTCTCCCTCGAAGCGCAGAGGCCGAAGTCTCCATTCTGTATGTTCGCGACGGCGAAAAGGGAAAGGTCACTGTGGTTTTAAGACCGGCTCACGAGAGGAATTCCGTTGGGCTTCTGGGGTTCGAAGTCAATTCTGTGCGCATCCCCTACCGACGCGGATTTTGGCGTGAATCGCTACCCGTACTTCGGATAGAAAAAATCTATGCCGATTCCCCTGCCGATACCTTGGGGCTAAAGGCTGGAGATGTTGTAATTGCGGTACGACTGGAATCGGAC
Source organism: Planctomycetota bacterium (assembly GCA_003501525.1). GTDB lineage: Bacteria > Planctomycetota > UBA1135 > UBA1135 > UBA1135 > UBA1135. The sequence goes on along the minus strand of DNPI01000230.1, from coordinate 3,470 downwards.
AATCCAGAAAAGGGCTGGCAACCCGTCAGCAGTTTCTCCTCGCTAGTTTCAATGATACGCGGGCCCGGTTTCGAGCTAGAAGAGGAGAATTTCTGGGTATTGCGAGACGAGGAATCGATGCAAGGGAAAATGCAGTTCGATGATCCGGAGCTCGGGGGCTACGACCTCTAATCGGTTGTCGCGAGAGTTGCGGCAAGGCCTTCCTGGAGAGAGGTCGTTGCGGTGAATCCCATGCCGGCGGTGGCCTTCTGCGGGTCGCAGACGGAGTGCTGAATGTCGCCAGAACGCGCAGGTAGGAACTTCGGGGCAAGTCCTTCGCGCCCGGACAACCCACAAATTAAGTTCCAGATATCAATGACAGCCGAGGGTGTTCCGGTTCCAACATTGAAAACAGAAGCTTTGTGCTCTGTCTTCAAATCACCAGCTAGCAGGTTCGCCCGAACAACATCGTCAACAAAGACGAAGTCGCGAGTTTGAGTTCCATCTCCGTATATCGAAGCGGGCTCGTCACAATGAGCCAATCGAGCGAAAAGTGACACCACGCCAGAGTAGGGCGAGGAATGGTCCTGTTTAGGGCCGAAAACATTGAAGTATCGCAAAGAGATGCAGGTCATTGAGGAAGCCGCAGCCGCCATCGCCGACTCCCCCGCAAGCTTATGCGCTGCATAGGGAGACACAGGATTCGGTTTCATGTCCTCGTGTTTGGGTAATTCGGGAGATTCTCCGTATACAGCTGAAGATGAAGAGAAAACAAACCGCTTAATGTCGTTTGCCTGAGCAGCGCTCAGCAGAGCGAGTGTGGTTCCGTGATTGGCCTCTTCAGCTTCTTTGGGGAATTCAACGCTGAAGGGCACGCTCGCGCGCGCCGCCAGGTGAAAGATGCGGTCGATGTCTTTGCAGGCCTCCATTACAGCAGCAGGATCTGCAGCATCTCCGGCAACTATTTCACCTCCAAAGCCTTTTAGGTTTTCGGACTTTCCTGTGGAGAAGTTGTCAAGGACACGAACTCGGTTGCCCTCTGCCTCCAGCGCAAGAGCCAGGTGAGATCCAATGAAACCTGCACCGCCTACTACTAAATCTGCCGTTGTCATCGTATGTATACACTCACTTTCTTTTGATTTATTGGTCCGGATTACTCCACGGTGACAGACTTGGCGAGGTTTCGAGGCTGATCAATATCGCAGCCGAGCACGAGAGCTGTCTCGTAGGCAAGAAGCTGAAGCGGGACGACATTGACGATAGGCGCCAGTAATTCAGGAACGCTTGGTACAGGAAGGATAAAGTCCGCAAGAGCCGCAACTTTCTCATCCTCACGGCATGCCACGGCAAGTAAACGCCCCCCTCTTGCTTTGACCTCCTCCATATTCGAAAGTGTTTTCTTGTAAGCCCTTCCTGGAGTGGCCACGACGACGACAGGGAAATCAGTGTCAATCAAGGCAATAGGCCCATGCTTCATCTCTCCGGCAGGATAACCCTCGGCATGAATGTACGAAATTTCTTTAAGTTTGAGAGCCCCTTCAAGAGCAACAGGGAAAAGCAGACCGCGACCCAAGAATAAACAGGAGGACTTTGGGGCCAGGAAGTCAGCAGCCGCGCGAATCGCAACATGTGTCTCGGGCTCAAAAAGAGGGTCAAGCTGTGTACGAACCGCGCGTAAATCCCGAAGAAGAGCAAGACCTTTGTCGAGGTCTAGTTCTTCACGAGCCCGGCCAATTCGAATTGCAAGCAGGTAAAGGGCGGTTAATTGGCCAACAAAAGCTTTAGTGGATGCAACTCCAACCTCAGGGCCGCAATGTGTGAGAATTAAGTGATCAGCTTCCCTTGCCAGCGTCGATCCCTGGACGTTGCATATCCCGATAACGGTTCCGCCGCGCTCCTTAACTTCGCGCATCGCTCGCAAAGAATCCGCGGTTTCTCCTGACTGGGAAATGATTACCGTAATCGCCGTTTCTTCTGCTAGGCGGGGACTGTAAAGAAACTCGCTCGCATTCAAAGTCTCTCCAGGGAGACGGGCAAGTTCCGCAGTCATCTGTTGGCCAAGGAGCGCCGCGTGGAAGGAAGTGCCCATTGCCATGAATCGCAACCGAGCTGCGCGCCTCAGGTCTTCGTCTGTTAGCTGAAAGCCGTCCTCGAAGGTTACGTCCCCAGTGGAATCTCGGAATCGGTCAAACGCGGTGCGCGCAAGTACATCTGGCTGCTCCTCGATTTCTTTCAGCATGAAATGGGGGTAGCCGCCCTTTTCGGCCTGCTCCGGAGTCCAGTCACACTTGGCTAGGTCTCGTGAAACCAATTTCCCGGCTGCGTCAAATATCCGATGCGATTCGGCCGTGAAAACACAAGTTTCGCCGTTCTCAAGGAACAGGAAATCGCGAGTAAGGTGAAGAAGGGCCGGCATATCGCTTGCCGCAAAACGCCCACCGGCCCCGACTCCCAGAACGAGAGGCGAATCTCTCCGTGCGGCAACCATTTCCCCCTCGTGCCCGACAGCCATTGCGACCAATGCGTATGCGCCGTGCAGCTGGTCTATCGCCCCGAGAAGCGCAGCGTGCAAATCACCGGTCGCGCGCAATTGCCGCGCCAGAAGATTTGCAATCACCTCAGTGTCCGTTTCAGAAGAAAACGCCACGCCCTCCTTCTCCAGTTCCGCGCGTAGCTCAACAAAGTTTTCGATGATCCCGTTGTGAACAACTACGACTTGGTTGTCCTGATCGCGGTGGGGATGCGCATTTCGATCAGCGGGTTTGCCATGTGTGGCCCAGCGAGTGTGTCCAACCGCTTGCAAGGCTGAGGGTAGCCGTCTATCCGCTAACTCAGCCTCTAAGGCGGATATCCGGCCTGATTTCCGGCGCACCTCCAGTAGGCCGCCAGCAAGTACTGCTACCCCTGCGGAGTCGTAGCCGCGATATTCAAGAGTCCGAAGCCCCGTGAGCACCTCGGGGAGCACATCTCCCGCGGCAACCACGGCACCAACGATTCCGCACATTAGGGGGAATCAGCTGATTGAGTTCGCCGCGAAAAGTCGTCCAAGCAAAGCCCCAGCCCCTCTTCAACCTGGATGCTGGGTTCCCAATCAAGCAATCTTGTTGCCTTGGAAATGTCCGGTTGGCGAACTTTGGGGTCGTCTTCGGGAAGCTCGCGTTCCTCCGTCTGGAGCTGTCCACCGACGACATCAACAACCTTCTGCGCAAATTCGAGAATGGTCATCTCGCGAGGGTTGCCCAAGTTAACTGGATAGTGCTCGGAACTGTTGAAGAGGCGCCAAATGCCTTCCATTAAATCGTCAACAAAGCAAAACGAGCGGGTCTGGGAGCCATCACCAAAAACCGTGAGCGGCTCTCCCCGCAGCGCTTGCGTCAAAAAGGCCGGCAAGACTCGACCGTCATCGAGTCGCATACGAGGTCCATAGGTATTGAATATTCGCACGATGCGAGTATCGAGACCATGGTGGCGGTGGTAGGCCATTGTTAACG
>DNPI01000081.1 GCA_003501525.1 Planctomycetota bacterium | reverse complement strand
TAATACCCATAGGCGTATTTGATACTTGGGCATGGCGGTCGTCACCCCAGCTGAAGAGCGAGCCACTCTCTTGAGCCACTCCCGCCGAAGGCAACAGGAACAGAAACAGAAAAATAAAGCAGAGCATGGGTTACTGAACAGTCAGAGCCAGACCGTTTGAAAGCGTCCGGGACCTCCAATCCAACGCTTGAAGCCACACTTTCACCCCTACTGCGCCTGCTGGAACGGATAACGAGGTCGTCGCCGTTCCACTCGCTCCGGCCGTCATAGGAGTAAGAGACATATAGGGAGGGGAAAGGCGAGCGGTTCCCCAGGGGGTGGGATTAGGCCCACCGCCCACAAGTGAATAGGCAAGAAACACCCTGCCGCCAGAAGTGGCGTTGTCCGCTTGAATCGACACCACTTGTCCGGCAACCAAGTTGGTAGCTGAAAGCAAGAGGGCGGGAGCGTAAACAGCCAAAGAGTGGCTCCATCCACCAGCCACATGGACAAAGCTCGCTCCAGCGGGAGTGTCGGAAACTTGTCCATCGTCGTTCCTCCCCCAGGAGACAACCGAACCATCATCCTTCAGAGCAAGGCAATGCCATCCGCCGGAAGCAACCTGCACGAAATCTACTCCCGTTGGGTTTCCAGATACCTGTCCATGGTCATTGCTGCCCCAAGTCACAATTGAGCCATCGGCTCTCAGGGCAAGCGAGTGCCAATACCCGGCAACCACCTGAAGGAATCCGCTCCCCGTTGGGGTACCTGAAACCTGTCCGTACAAATCACTCCCCCAGCTAACTATGGATCCATCCGTCTTTAACGCAAGTGCATGATTAGCGCCGGCCGAGACCTGAGCAAAGCCATGACCAGTTGGGGTATCGGAGACCTCTCCCCATACATCTGTGCCCCACGAAACTAGGGACCCGTCAGATTTAACGGCAAGCGCGTGGCCCCCTCCCCCTGCCACATGGACAAAGTCGTTTCCCGAGGGAGTGTCCCCAACTTGGGAATGAGTGACTTCCCCCCAGGAAACGAGTGAACCATCAGTTCTCAAGGCATGTGAGCACCAATGACCTGCGGCAATCTGCACAAAATCATTGCCACCCGGAGTCGTTGAAACTTGGCTGGTGTAATCAGACCCCCAAGCAGCAATAGAGCCGTCGCTCCTCAAGGCTACTGAATGCCAATGCCCGCCTCCAACTTGAACAAAATCGTTCTCAATCGGAGTTTCCCAAAGCCGAGTGGAATAGTCGTAACCCCAGTAATTAATTTCACCTGCTTGGGCCAGTCCGACCGAAGGGAACAGCAACGCACACAGGGGAAAAAGCCGGAACATGGAGGTTCCTAAAAGGTGAGAGGAGGCTAGAGAGCGGCTTACTGGACAGTTAGAGCGAGAGAGTTCGAAAGGGTAGGGCCACTTAGATCGACAGCCTGAATCCAGACATCCATCCCGCCAACGTGTGGGGGCACGGAAGCGGAGAGACTCGCCGCACCAGCGGAATCCGCTTGCACAGCAGGCAGTTGGCGAATCGGTGGGCTCAAATCCACGGACCCGACCGGCGTGCTGGTTGGACCTCCGCCGTACACCGAGTAGGCGATGATGCAGACTGCTCCCGCATTAGCATTCGCCAGCGACAAGGTGGCGGTGCTTCCAGCAACCAAGTTGGTTGCGCTTAATGTTGGTGCAGAGGGGCCGCCTGCTTGCTCAATGGCCATCTGCGGAACGCACCAATTCCCCACAGTATTTGACACCTTAATTTCGACTTGATCAAAGGTGCCCCCTGTCATTTGGAAAAAGAGTTCACCGCACGAAGACGTAAACGAACTTGTAGTAATCGAGGCTACTTCAACGCCCCCTGAGTAAAAGGTCAAAAACCCTGCACCTACCCAATCTGCAATGAGAAGGCCAAACTCTGTAGAGTCCCCACCCAAATCAAGTGTAATGTCCATCGCATCAAAAGCAGCACCCCCGGTAGCGTCAATAATCGCAGGAATCGTGCCTCCCGAACCAGGCTCCGCAGCCAACGCATATCCACACACATTTGTGTTGTAGATGCCAGCAGCCGCCGTATTGGGAACCAATGTCATGCCAATCAAGTCAGAACCCCCATTTGACCCGACAGCATTCAATGCGGCTAAGGAAGTTTGGCCCAATGGAAGTAAATCCATGTCAATGACGGAGTAAGAAACCGTCATTGCGGGGATTTCTACAACAGTTGCGCTGCCGGCATTTCTGGAATTGTTATTCAGTCCATTTGCAACAGCAATTTGGTTTCCGTTAATTCCAATACCATCCTCTTGCTGAGCATGAAGGAGTGGTGTTGAGCAGATTACAGCTAATAGGATGAGGATTTTGTGTGCCATTTTGGGGAGTTCAGGGGGATAAAGAGAATTCAGAAGACAAAGAAATTCAGGGGGATTTTAGCATTAATGTTTACTGGACAGTCAACGCAACTCCATTCGAAAGGAAGCCCGCTCCGAAATCAAGAGCTTGGAGCCAAGCCTGCGCGCCACTAGCGGTGGACGGAACCGAAACCGTCCAGGCTGCAACTCCTGAACCAGAAGCTGTAATAGACGGCAAGCTCGTATAAGGAGGAGTCAAAAGGCCTGTGCCCCACGGTGTGTTAATTGGCCCTCCGCCACGCAGAGAATAAGCCGCTATCACCAAACCGCCCGGAGTACAGGATTCGACCTGAATTGTCGCGGACTGCCCTGCGACCGCGTTAGTAACAGTCAAAACTGGCCCACTCAAACCAGCCGGATAGTGATAACCCATATCAGGCTGACCGATGTCCGCGCCCCCATCAACGCGCGTAGTGCCACTCGGTGGCCCCGTCGGGACACCAGCATCCACACAAGGGCTATCAGAAAGGTGCCCCGTGGCCACTTGACGCAAGTAGTGACCGCCAACAAAGAGAGGGTCAGCATCAATGCAACCCGTTCCCGCCCACGGCTGTCCCTGGCTTTCCTGTATGCAGCTGTAACTAACCGTCATGTTTAGTGCACCCGGCCAATCAATACCATCTAGTCCCGGCCCTGCGGTGTTACCCCACAAAATGCAGTCTTTCATGGCAAAGTCTGAAAAATAAGCCCAAAGACCTCCGCCAGAATTCCCCGCCGTGTTCTCCGCTACCGTAGTCCGCTTGACACTCAAATTCGCACCGTAGGAGCACGCAAGGCCCCCACCGGAACCTGCCGACGCATTCCTCACGACCAAACAATTTGTGAGGATCGGAAACGCATAATCGACAGCAGAGACTCCGCCTCCAAATCCCCCCGCCAAATTGTTACTAATTTCGGTTCCTAAAAAGGTCGGAGATGATCCAACACAGTAAACCCCCCCGCCATCTCCATTCGAAGCCAAGTTGTCACTAATGAGACAGTCAACAAACTCTGGCTCGCTCCAATAGTCACATCGGACACCACCGCCACCAAGGTCCGAATTGTTATTCACGAATGAACAAGCTAGGAACATCGGTTCAGCAACCGACTCCGCAAACACACCTCCACCATAAGTAGCACTGTTATCTCTAAAAACGCAGTCCACTACAACAGGAGAAGCCGCAGAAAAATAAGCGCCGCCCCCTTTGCTGGCTGCCCCGTTCAAAACAGTAAACCCTTCCAGGACAGAGCCATGGGTTTCATTATTAGCAAAAGTAACCACGGTTCCAGCACCTCCACCATCGATAGAAGTTACCGCAGGCCCATTTTCACTTTTAAGAGTAATCCTCTTGCCGTTAAAGCTGATAATCCCGGGCCAATTACCGTCACGAACCACAACAGTATCCCCGCTCGAAGATCCATCGATAGCACTTTGAATAGTCGCGAAATCATCTGGAACAAACCAAGTGGTCTGAGCCCAAGAGGCTGGCGATCCAAACAGGAGAAAGGCGAGAATAAGGGGACGAAACATGCACCTACAGAATAGGTCAAAAAAGCTAAATTGGCAGGCCAAATAAGCTCACAACCACCATGGCCCTTCTCTTTTCCGTCTACCTATTCGCTGCTTCTACGCTTGAACCAGCTCAAGAGCCTGAACTTCGCATTGGACATGCTCAGAAACCGGAGGCTGCCGCTCAAGAATTAAAAGACTTCAAGAGCACTTACTCTTCGCTAGAGGAGTGGGAGAAGAGAAAAGCCCTCATCATCAAAGGGGTTCTTGCTGGCGCGAAATTGGCCATCCTCCCTCCGAAAACGGACCTAAACCCCCTCTTCTTCAGCAAAAGAATCTACGAAGGCTATGTCGTAGAGAATGTTGCTATTCAAAGTAGCCCAGGCTTCTACGTCACGGGGACCCTTTATCGCCCTGATGGATGGGAAGGATCCATGGCCGGCATCTTGAGTCCACATGGGCATGACGGCCGGTTCAAAGCGGAAAGACAATCTCGATGCGCAACACTCGCCCGCATGGGATCCGCTGTTTTTCTTTATGACATGGTCGGATACGGAGATTGGAAGGAAGCTGGGTGGAATCACCGCAAAACGCCTGAAGTCTTGCGCCTGCAAACATGGAACAGCATTCGGGCACTTGATTTCATGCTCTCCCTACCCAATGTTGACCCAAAACGGATTGGAATGACTGGCTGCTCCGGCGGTGGAACTCAAACTTTCTTATTGACTGCCCTAGACAACCGAGTTGCAGTTGCCGTTCCTGTTTGCCAAATATCAGCACACTTTTTCGGAGGCTGTGTATGCGAGAGCTCAATGCCAATCCACTGGAGCGAAACTCACAAAACCAATAACGCCGAGATTGCCGCCCTTGCTGCTCCTAGACCTATGCTGATGGTTTCCAATGGGAATGATTGGACTCTCAATACTCCACAAATTGAATTCCCGTATGTGCGCGATGTTTATCGGCTGTACGGAGCCGAAAGCATGGTTGAGAACGCTCATTTCCCAGAAGAAGGGCACGACTACGGCCCATCAAAACGACAGGCAGCGTATAAATTTCTGGCCAAGCACTTAGCTCTCAAAATTGACCCTTTGCTTAACGAAATAGGAGAGGTAGATGAGTCATTCTTCGTGCCGGAAACATATGAAGACCTCCTCGTTTTCGGCCCCAAGAATCAACGGCCCAAAAACGCTGTAGCACCAAACACACCTCTTCCACAAACGCATAAATAGCCTCCGAGCGACATTTTTCGTTTAGACTTGTCACATGGCATCTATTGCCCTTTTGCTCCTGTTGGCGACCCCCGCGTTCCAGCATCCCCCACCAACCCAAGACGCCGATTGGGCGGAATCGGGAGAATTTGTATTCCTCAACAATGAGCTAACGCACATTACCGTCACTATGGATGAAGGCGACCTGGATGATTTTCTTGCCAATCCATACCTCGACGTCTACGCGACATGCTCAGTGCACATCGTCAACTCGAAGCTTGATGAAACCCATGACAATGTGGGCATTCGCCCACGAGGAAATTCGCAACGCGGCTCCGACAAGGCACCCTGGAAGCTGAGCTTTAATACATTTGTGCCGGGAAGACAATTCCACGGAATAGAGAAAATGAATCTGAACAGTGAATCGACCGACCCGTCGATGTCACGCGAATCTCTGGCCTATGAAGTAATGCGCAGCTTTGGTCTGCCGGCTTCTCGCACAACCCACGTTTGGCTAACCATCAACGACGGAACCAAAGTCAAAGGCGTCTTCAACAGTGTTGAGCAGGTAGATGAAGAATTCATCGAGGCATGGTTCGGGAACAATGACGGCGAACTCTACAAATGCCGATGGAAGCAATACGGCGCCAAACTCCAATGGATTTCCCCGGGGGACCCTTACACCTATGAGGTGATACCTGACTATGAAGAGAAATTCACCGGCAGCTATCAACTACTGGCAGATTTCATCGACTTCGTTACCAATTCAGACAACGCCACCTTTGCCAACGAAATCGGCAACTGGATTAATGTCGACTCATTTTTGCGCGCCCAAGCAACAGACTGTTACCTAGGCCAATGGGATGGGATTTGGGTACTACCAAACAACTACTACCTCTACTTCGACACAGAGACCGGGCTCCTTGAATACATCCCTTGGGACCTCGACCACTGCATGGGAATGGACTACTTCTTTTTCCCTATCATCGGCAACTGGGGAACTAACTGGGCTACACGTAGCTGGGATGGATGGGGTATCGGCGCAGAAGCCGGTCAACCAGGCAACAACGACGGGCCACCAATAATTAGGCGGCTCCTAGCTATCCCGGAATACCAGAATCAGATATTCATCTATTTCCAAGAACTTGCCGATCGCTTCGCACACCCTGGGGCCCTCCTTCCATCCTGCGAAATGTACGAAGACTTGCTCGCCTCTTGGGCATATACAGGGACCTTCTCCGGAGGCTCAATGGAAAACGGGTACAGGCCTTCCGATTTCGCTGAATCATGGACTCAACCAAGTTCATACGAATGGTTAACCATTCCAGCGACATGGGGAATACAGCCATTCCTTGAAGCCAGACAAGATTACGTCCGAAGCAACTTCCCTCAGCCCCAGCCGCTACCCCCAGTCGTGGTCAATGAAATTGTCCCAGACAATGAAACAGGCATTTCTGACGAAGCCGGCGACTTTGACGATTGGGTTGAACTATTCAACCCCTCGGCTCAATCCGTCGACATCTCTGGCTTTTGGCTCAGCGACCGCTACGGTTCCCAAAGAAAATGGCCCTTCCCTAGTAACACGGTGATTGGCCCAGGCGAATACCTCACTATTTGGTGCGACGGCGAGCCAACAGAAGGGCCCCTTCACACGAACTTCAAACTATCTAAAACAGGTGAAGGTGTTTATCTCTTTGCCCCCATTGCCGGCAAGTCACTTCTAGTTTCTTCCTTAGTATTCCCGGAAGTCAGCGCTGACAAAGCCTTTGGGCGTATCCCAGACGCCTCAACAATTTCAGACATCTTGCCCACCCCAACCCCCGAAGCTCCAAACTCCTACGGATCTTTCGAATTAATCAAAGAGGGGTACTGCCCGGGGGATGTCACCTTTCATGGCATGGGTGGAACCCCGAATGGGCCCATCGCTCTTGTGTATTCGCAAAACACGGGGTCATTCACCGTGGGGTCCAACAATCCCTGTACAGGCATAACGCTGGGACTCAGCATGCCCACCCTGGGGCACGTAGCAACAGCCGATGCGCTCGGTGCAATGACACTTCACTACCAAGCACCTGCAAATCTTGCAGGCATTTGGATTCAAGGTGTTGATGTTTCCTCGTGCGCAATCAGCAGCCTCGTTCAGCTGTAGTTAGCCTCAGAGACGAGCAAAAACATGGACCCTTTTAAGGGTTCAACGCATCTCAGTAGAGAACCTGAAATGTGGACTATCTCCCGCTCGCTGAAGCGCATTGCAATCCCAATTGCACTGATCACTCTCCACTCCTGCATACATGACTCGAACAACTCTTCAGGCTCCGCCGGTGCCGGCGCTGGCCAATCAACGACTTTTGGCAACGACGATTTAACCGGAACATGGGTTCTAAAGGTTTACTGGGACAGCCCTGACAAAGATCGGCGAAACCCAACACTCCTACTTTTCGGAGACTCAACCCTTGGAGAACCTCCACCCCTAGTGAACTGGACCGATGAGTTGGGCACATCTTTCCTCGATAGAATTCTGGCGACAGAGGTGGCACTAGCAAAAGATGGCGACTTTATCTTCTGGGCTCATTACTTGATTCCAGGCACAGACCTTCTGGGGACTTTTCTTCTGGCAGGGAAAATGACTGCCGAGAAGTTAAGCATCACTGGCAGAGGTAATGATCACGGTGCATCAGGAGACCCAGAAGGTGTCACCAATGCGTGGGACTGTGATTTTTCCTGGTCCCTTGAAGCGTTTTAACGAGGGCCGAGCCCCAATTCAGCCGCATGCGGTCGCAGGGCATCAATCAGAAACTGGACATGATCCCCGATGTCAACTCCAAGAAGCGCACACCCAGCATGAACTTCGTCGCGCTCTACTCCAGCCGCAAATCGCTTATCGCGGAGCTTCTTAAGAACACTTTTGGGCTTCATCGTGGCAATACCTTCAGGTCGCACAAGAGCACATGCGCTAATAAATCCAGTCAGCTCATCGCAAGCCACAAGAGCCTTATCAAGCAAACTCTCATGAGCAACACCCCACTTTGTGTAGTGAGCTGAAATCGCATGGGCCAACTCCATTTCTTCGCGCTCACGGAGCCAGGAAACTATTCGGGACGGGTGCTCGCTAGGCCAT
>DNPI01000108.1:4117-4418 GCA_003501525.1 Planctomycetota bacterium | reverse complement strand
AAATCCCGACAGCAGCTCCAGAATCTTTCGTATTCTCGTTTCCGGCTTTTATTAAGAATCCAACTCACTCACCAACTCACTCACATTTAATTTCATTAGTTAGTAAACGCGGCAACCGCCGCCCCTAGGAAAATGGCCAAGGAAGTCTTCCAACGCACCAAACCCCACGTCAATGTCGGCACTATCGGCCACGTGGATCACGGCAAAACTACGCTCACCGCTGCCATTACAGGCTATTTGAGCAAGGTTACCGGTTCTGAAGCTAAAGCATTTGACGATATTGATAAAGCTCCTGAAGAGA
>DNPI01000108.1:3479-3734 GCA_003501525.1 Planctomycetota bacterium | reverse complement strand
AAACCGTCATTACGCCCACGTGGATTGTCCCGGGCACGCAGATTACGTCAAAAATATGATTACGGGGGCTGCGCAGATGGACGGCGCAATTCTCGTGGTTGCTGCCAGTGACGGCCCTATGCCTCAAACCAAGGAACACATTCTTCTTGCGAAGCAAGTCAATGTGCCGTCTCTTACCGTCTTCTTGAACAAGTGCGATGCAGTAGATGATGAGGAGCTCCTTGAATTGGTTGAAATGGAAGTTCGCGAACTTCT
>DNPI01000108.1:0-3175 GCA_003501525.1 Planctomycetota bacterium | reverse complement strand
TGAAATGGAAGTTCGCGAACTTCTCAGTGAATACGATTTCCCTGGTGACGATATTCCTATCGTCCGCGGTTCAGCCCTTAAGGCCCTTGAGGCCGTTACTTCAGATGCTGCGAATGATGATGCAGCTTTCACATGCATCCAGGAGCTTATGGATGCGGTTGATAGCTATATTCCTGAGCCCACTCGGGAAATCGACAAGGACTTCCTGATGCCTGTCGAAGACGTTTTCTCTATTGAAGGCCGAGGCACTGTTGTGACTGGTCGAATTGAGCAAGGTGTCTGCAAAATGGGCGAAGAAATCGAGATCGTTGGCATCAAAGAAACGGCAAAAACCACTTGCACAGGAGTTGAGATGTTCCAAAAGACTCTCGATGAAGGTCAAGCTGGTGACAATGTCGGCGTACTCCTTCGAGGAACTAAAAAGGAGGAGGTGGAGAGGGGACAGGTCTTGGCCAAGCCCGGGACCATTACTCCTCATACCAAGTTTGAGGCTGAAGTCTATGTCCTCAACAAAGATGAGGGAGGTCGGCACAAGCCCTTCTTTAACGGATATAGGCCCCAGTTCTACTTCCGTACTACTGATGTAACAGGCGCAATCACTCTTCCCGATGATGTGGAGATGGTGATGCCTGGTGACAATGTCAAAATTTCGGTTGATTTGGACGCAACTGCCATCGCTATGGATGAACAGCTTCGCTTCGCGATTCGTGAAGGAGGCCGGACAGTCGGCGCAGGCGTGGTTTCCAAGATAATCGAGTAACCCATTCTTTCGAGCGTTAGCTCTTTCCCCTTTACTGAGAGCTAACGCTTTAATCCCCTGAAGTTATGAAAAACAAGGAACGCTTTGTCTTTCTCGAGTGCACCGAGTGCCGCAACCGGAATTACACAACCGGGAAGCGCATTCGTGCGGAGTACAAGCTTGAGAAAAAGAAGTACTGTCGTTTTTGTAGAGGGCACAAGGTGCACAAGGAAAAGAAGGTGTAACGATGTTGTACAGCTATAAACCAGATGATGGGCGCAATGCTCGCCAAGCTACTTTTTGGCTTGGGGAGCTGTTCCTTTTCTTTGGTTGTACTTCGCTGAATGGCAGTCTCGGCTCCTTCGAATCTTTACGGGGGGCTTGGTTCGAATCATTTCCGATGGTCCCCATTCTTGGCGCCACATTGTCGGGCGCTTTTCTCATTGCAGCTTTTGTTTTTGTTGCCGGTAGCCTTATATGGATGTCCTTTTTAGGTCGCGAAAAAATCGCAGAGCACCTTATAGAGGTGGAGGGGGAAATGAAAAAGGTCACTTGGCCTTCTTTTAAGGAAGCGAGTAATGCTTCAGTGGTAGTTGTAGCGACGGTGCTAATTATCATGGCATTTCTTGCTCTTAGCGATCTCGCCCTCGGCAAGTTTTTTCAACGAGTCCTTTGGGGGGGGGCCTGATATGGCACTTGAGTGGTACGTCTGTCGAGTGCTCACTAACCGTGAGGAGAAGGTAAAAGATAATCTTGTCTCTCGCATTAAAGCGGATGGTTTGGAGCATCGGATTCCTAGGGTCCTTGTTCCTGTTGAAAAAGTGACAGAAGTGAAAGCGGGGAAGAATAAAGTTGTGAGCCGAAAGATTTATCCGAGCTATCTGCTAATTCAGGCTGATCTCGGAATACCTGGTTCGGAAGAATCTGAGGACCAAGCGGTTTGGTTTGCTCTTCATGAGACCCAAGGTTTCGGAGATTTTGTAGGCGGAGACAGTCACGATCCAACTCCGATGGATTCGAACGAAGTAGAGCATGTGCTCTCGATGATGGAAGAGAGTTCCGACAGCCCTCGCATGGCCGTCCGTGTCAAATCTGGCGATAGTGTTCGAATTAAGGAGGGGCCTTTCGAGGGTTTCGATGGAACCGTTGAAGAGGTTCTTGATGACAAGGGTCTTTTGAGAATTTCTGTAACTATCTTTGGTAGGGCTACGAGCGTGGAGATTGAACACTGGCAGGTGGAAACCTCTTAATACCAAACCCCGTGTGAACCGCCAGGAGCCAATGGCCAACGGCGGGAGGGAAAAAATGGCAAAAGAAATAAAAGCAACTCTGAAACTGCAATGCCCTGGAGGGCAGGCGACTCCTGCGCCGCCCGTGGGGCCTGCACTTGGCGCCCATGGTGTCCCTATTGGTGATTTCGTGAAGCAATTCAATGACGCAACTGGGGACAGAATGGGAGTTCTTATTCCTGTGATTGTGACTGTTTATGCCGATCGTTCTTTCGCTTTGGAGTTCAAGGAACCACCGGCTTCATTTCTAATTAAAAAAGCAGCAGGCTTGGAAAAAGGAGCTGGGGAAGTAGGAACTGAGGTTGTAGGCCAGTTAACCTCTGCTCAAGTTCGAGACATTGCAGAAGCTAAGCAAGCAGATCTCAACGCGGCTTCCGTTGAAGCTGCGATGAGGATTATTGAGGGCACCGCTCGATCAATGGGCGTGGAGGTGGAAGGCTGATGTCCAGTCGCCGTCACATTTCTAATGCAGCTCAAATTGACAGGGCTAAGGAGTATCCTTTGGCTGAGGCCTTCGATGTCCTTGGTTCTTGTGCGAAGGCTAAGTTTGACGAAACTGTTGAGCTGGCAGTTCGCTTGGGAATTGACCCCAAAAAAACCGACCAAATGGTTCGCGGAGCGGTCAGCCTTCCTCATGGATTAGGTAAGACCGTGCGCGTAGTTGTCTTTGCTGAGGGTGATGCCGCCGAAGAAGCTGTCACTGCGGGAGCCTTAGAGGTGGGCGGCGAAGAATTGGCCCAAAAAATGGAAGGTGGATGGGCCGATTTTGATGTGATTGTTGCTCACCCTTCGATGATGAAAGTTGTAGGCCGTCTAGGGCGTATTTTAGGCCCATCAGGGAAAATGCCTTCTCCTAAGTCGGGCACTGTTACTCCTGATGTTGCTAAAGCAGTTTCTGAATTTGCCGCAGGAAAAGTGGAGTTCCGTGCGGATGCCGGTGGAATCGTGCATGTCCCTATTGGCAAAACGTCTTTTAGTGGTGAGCAGTTGACTGAAAATGCTGTTGCTCTTCTCGACCATGTACTGGGGATGAAACCCGCAGCCTCTAAGGGGGTATTTTTTCTAACAGTTACCGTTTCTTCAACAATGGGCCCCGGCATCAAAGTCGGTTATGAGAGCTGATGGCTAGCGTCCTAAATCAATGGTT
>DNPI01000028.1 GCA_003501525.1 Planctomycetota bacterium | reverse complement strand
CCGGCACCAGTCGCTTCGCATTATTCGCAATGTTGTTGGCGCTAATCGGTATGAGGCGTTTCTGGACAAGGCCCGCTGGGCTGCATATAAAAAAGCCGGGGTAGTTTTCGTTCATATCCCAAGGGCTGCAGGCTCTTCGATATCTACGGCGCTGTATGGCCGGCGGCTAGGCCACCGAAATTTCGAAGATTTGTTTTCTGCGCGTGAGGCTTTTCCGCTTCCTTCCTTTTGCGTAATACGAGACCCCTTTAGCCGGCTTTTGTCGGCATACTATTATGCGCTTCGGGGTGGAACGGCAAGTGGTCTCGTCGAGTATCGCCCAGAGTATTCTTCGGAGATGTTCGGACAGTTTCCGCGTTTTGTTCGAGAGTATTTAATAGAAACCCCTTCTGAGGATTTGGATTATGTGTTTAGGCCGCAGGTGGACTTTGTCTGTAATCGAACGGGCTCTTTAGGCGTTGACCATGTTTTCTCTTTGGGGCACACCACCCAACTGGTGGACTGGTTGCGGGGATTTGGCGTCTCTTCTCTACCTCGCCTGAATGCGCAAGGGGCGCAGGGGGAAGTAAACATTGACCCTGAAACCCGTGTCCTTATTGAGGGTCATTACCAGAAGGATTTCAGTCTTTGGTCGGAGCACGGCGAATGAAAGTTGCCTTTCTTTCGAACGACCCGGCAAGTACCGTTCGTTTTCGCGGCGCCCTGATTAGGGATTTGGTGTCCCTCGGCCATGAAGTTGTTTCGATTGGGCCTCGCCATACGATTGCGGATCAGGATGACCTTCGGGGGATGGGGGCTGAGTGGGCAGACTGGAATATTGAAAGGAAAATTGGTTCCGGCCTAATCAAGCACGCCTTTGTGTTAATTAAAATTTTGCGGAAAGAGGCGCCGGACACTCTTATGGCTTCATTTATACAGCCAATTATTTTGTCTTCGTTTAGCGGCGCAATAGCCAGAATCCCGCATCGAGTCGCGCTTTTTGAGGGCCTGGGGTTTAGCTTTTCTGATTCCCCAGTCGGCCTTCGTCATGCCATGACGAGGGTAATTATTCGCCGTTTTTTAAAAGTTGGGCTGTGGTTTTTCCACCGCGCAGTTTTTTTGAACGAATGCGATAAAGAAGAGTTGTGCCAAAGGAAAATTGTGAGCAGGGCGAAGTCACAGGTCGTGCCGGGAATAGGAATTGATATTGACGAGTATTTCCCCAAGCCATCAGAAGAGAACGGCAGACCTCTTAGGGTTTTAATGGCAGCCCGGCTGGTTAGGGAAAAGGGAGTGGTCGAATATTGCCACGCGGCAAAACAATTCCGGGAGAGGTCCGGAGTTGAGTTTTTTTTGGCCGGTGGTCTCGATCAAAACCCCAGCGCTCTTTCTAGGGATGAGGTTCAAGCCCTGTGCGAGGAGTGTGGCGTTGAGTGGATTGGCCACGTCTCAAATATGCGGGAAGAGTATCAATCCTCGGATATTTTTGTTTTGCCGTCTTATTATCGGGAAGGGATGCCTAGGACAATATTGGAGGCAATGGCGTGTGGCCTTCCCGTTATTACAACTGACAATGTCGGCTGTCGTGATGCTGTTTCCGATGGCCAGGAGGGCTTTTTAGTTTCGATTAAAAATGCCTCGGAGCTCGCGGAGAAGCTGTCCATAGTGTTGGATCAGCCGGAACTTCGAGCTTCTCTCGGCGAGAGAGCGCGGAATCGGGCAGAGGTAGATTTTTCCTCTACGAGGATTAACGGAATATTTATCAGCATTCTTGTTCGCGACGATGGCCATGGAAAGCCCCCATTAGCTTGAACATGGTGGAGTCGATATTTTCTATTTATGTGCTTCTGGCTGCAATTCCAGCAGTCTTTTGGCTTTTGGGGATTAATGGGCTTCCCGTTCACCGCTTTCGCGTTGAGGGCGTGTATCTGTTTTTCCTTGTGCTGCTGATTGGCTCTCGCGATGAAATAGGCGCTGATTGGTTGCACTATGAGCACCAATTCTCAAGAATCGGCCAGTCCCTTGAAGCAATTTCGGAAACGGATATTGGCTATGGCCTGCTGGTTTATATTTTCCACTCGCTGGGCTTAGAAATTTATCATTTAAATATTTTTGCGGCCTGTTTTATTGGCTTTGGGGCAGTTTATTTGTCGCGTTGCTTGACAATCCCCTGGTCTCTTTCTGCGGGCTTGGCCGTTTATTTTTGGCCAGTTGTGGTTGCTGGTTACAACCGCCAAGCTCTCTCTTTCGGGGCACTTTTTTTCGGACTGGCTTTTGTTCTAAGAGACAAGAAAGGCGCAGCTTTTGCGGCAATGCTGGTGCTACCGCTACTGCATATTTCGGGGCTTGTGGGGGCCGTTGTTATTGCTGCAGCCATATTTGGCTTTCGCAAAAAGATTCTGGTTGGTCTTCCGTTGGCCGCGGGGCTTTTCCTCTTTCTGTGGTCTCGACTGGAGAACAGAATTGGCTTCTACCAGGACATCCGCTCGATGGAGTCCGCAGGGTTTCTTTTGCGCGCCATTCCGAATCTTTTGGCGGCAGGTGTGTATTTTCTCCTTCGCTCTCGAATTCTTGCGGCCAGCTCTTTGGCGATGAGGCGGACCCTTGATGGGCTCAGCGCGATTGCGCTAATTGCATTTGCTTTGGGCTTCTTCCACTCGACGCTGGGCGACAGGCTTGGCCTTTATGGATTGATTTTGCAAACCATTGTTTTCTTTGAATTTCTGCCCCGCCTCCTTTCTGGGAATATGCGACTAGGGGTTTTTCTCTTGGCCCCCTTGGCCTCCATCTCGCTGCTGACATATTGGCTGGGGAATTCTGTAAAAGCTGAAGAGCATTGGATCCCGTACAGGTCCGTTTTTGTCGAATGGCTTGGGGGCTGAAGGGTGTCCCTACCTTGAACGGCCTTCCTCGTAGTAATAGTCCTTCTCGTCTCCACCTTTTTGCCCATTTAATACGGCGCCGAGGGTTTTTGCCCCAGCAAGCTTGAGTCGATGGCATGCGCCAGCGACCTCGGATTCAGAGGAAAGGTTAAAGCGGACAAGGAGGAGTATTGCGTCTAAACGGTTTAGAAAGCTTGACGCGTCTGCAACGGCGAGAACCGGTGGAACATCGAAAAAGACATAGTCGTAAGCACCCCGCAGGCTATCTGCAATCTCGCTCATTTTTTCCTGCGCGAGTAAGTCTCCGGGGTTGATGCCACCAACATCTACTTTCCCCGAGGGCAAGATGTGCAGGTTGGGGATGCTTGAGACTTGTTGGGCTAGATCTTCACATGGTGATTCACCAGATATCGCATCTACCAGCCCAGGATTGCTTTGGATTGAGAATAGCTTGTGGATTGACGGTCTCCTTAGGTCGGCATCTACAAGCAACACGGTTGCGCCGCTATTTGCGAGGCTAATAGCCAAATCGGCAATTGTTGTCGATTTTCCCTCTCCCTGTGATGCCGAGGTAATCGCCAGAGATTTTATTTCATTTCTTTTTGCGGCAAAGGTTAGGTTTGCCCTGAGGCCGCGGTAAGCCTCGGCTACTCGGGAATCAGGAGCGTCGAGTAGGGCTAAAAAGTGTTCTTTGCCTTTTGCGGCCTCTATCTTGTTGGCACCGTGCCTGAAATCGGGGATAGAGGCCCATTGTGTCAGCCCGGTTACAGCCTCCATTTGCGCCGTAGAGCGTATTTTCTTTTGACTTGATTCCCGCCACAGTGCGAAAAAAGACCCAAGAAATAACCCCAGAAGAATTCCCGCTAAGGAGCTGAGGGTGAGCCGTGGGCTTGCGCGCAATAGTGGTGGAACAGCCCAATCGACTATTGAAATCGCTTCTACCGCTGCTCCAGCCGCGATGCGTGCCTCCTGCTCTTTTCCTAGGAGGTAGGTGTATATTTGTTCGTAAGCATTGGCTTTGCGCTGGAATTTTGCGAGCTTTCTTTCAACGGCCGGTAGGGCGTCTAATTGGC
Source organism: Planctomycetota bacterium (assembly GCA_003501525.1). Lineage (GTDB taxonomy): Bacteria > Planctomycetota > UBA1135 > UBA1135 > UBA1135 > UBA1135. The sequence continues at coordinate 7,966 of DNPI01000028.1, read as the reverse complement.
CTTGCCATCGGCTGATAGCGCGGTCGAGAGACACAATTTGCTTTTTCAAAGCAACACCTCTCGCCTCCACAGCATTGGAAATATTGGTCCGCAGCTTTTTTATTTGGCCCCTGAGTCGGATAAGTGGTGGCCATTTTTCGGTGTGCTTCTCTTCTAATGCACGGGCCTGAGCAATCAGTCCGGCCAATTCCTGGAGCATTGAGCTGGTTTGAGGGTCTAGCTCGACTGCCGCTCCGACTTCTTCGACAGGGGAGCCTTTGCGGAGAGATTCTGCGAGCTGATTCTGTCGCTCGGCCATCATCACCAACTTGGCTTGCTCTAAATCTATCTCTGACATGCGCCCGACAATTGCCTGGGCCGTGTCCGATAGCACTGAGGCCTTTTCTTCTTCTTGGAACGCAACCAGCTCTGCCTCTGCTTCCGCGAGTTCCAATTGAATCCTTTCCACTTGACCCTCGATGTAGGTCACGGTTTTTTCAGCCGGAAGAGCCAATCGCTCCCTACTTCGCTCCGCGTAAGAAGAAATTAGGTTGTTTACAACTTGCGCTGCTCGGTCTGGATCAGTGTCTTTATAGGTTATTTGAAGCACACCAGACCCTCGAGCGGTTTCAGACACAGCGAGCTCCTTCAACACGCGCTCAACGGCTTCGCGTCTAGTGGCCACATTAAGCCGGAATTGCCTACCGGTTAGGTCTCCTTCTGGAAACAAGCGAATTTTTGTGTCTGCGATTTCTACTAAAGGGCTGTTTGCAAGGGAAAACGCTTTCGATTGCTGCCTGAGGATTTTTCCAGAGGTGGCAACCCCACTATTCGAAGAATGAAAAGTTACGGTAACGGGGGCGCTATTTTGACGGGCAATAGGAAGCGCGAGTTCGCCGCTTAAGGCGCCATCAAGTGTTTTCCCCGCCAGCTTTCTTCTGACAAGCTTCCATGGCGAATAGCGATCTAAATCATCAACCCTGAGGGTTAGATTCAATCCGAGCGAGCTTTCACTTTGGGGGGCTACCACCGGGTCGACAATCATCCGCGATTGCAGAACTTCGAGCTCTGCGGTTGCAGGCGGTGCGCTTGAAAGCATTGAAAGGTCGCCAAGAATGCCACCGACGGCAGACCCCTCTTCGAGGAGTACGCGGCCCTCTGCTTCAAAAGACGGGGTGCGAGTAACAGCAACCAGAAAAGCGACGCAGGCGGCGATGACAGTTATCAGTGCAATTTGGACTTTTCGCCGCCATAGGATGCCAATTGCCTCGTTGAAGTCCACTTTAGGCTCAGGGGCGTTCGATGTCGGAATGGGCATTACGCGTTCTCCTTATTGCCCCCGAATGTCTTGGAAAAAGGCAATGTCGCGAGCCGTGCCGACAGGGAGCGATATCAACTGTAAAACGGAGACTAGGTCGCGGGCGACTTGGCTAGCTCCGGCCCAGCTGTGACGGCCAACGAAGACCATGTCCCCCGGAGCTATTGCGAAATTGCCTTCGGCGGTTAATCGTTCTGCGCTAAAAAGGGCAATGTTTTCGGCTTTAACGGCGCCCCGAATTAGGGCGATTTGTTTGCGGTTGGCATCAGGCGTGAACCCTCCGGTTAGGGAGACTGCCTGTAAGGCGGTTATTGGCCTATCTAGAATGAACATGCCGGGTTTCTGCACTTCACCGAGGACATAAAATCGCTTGGCGCCGAACTCAACAACAGCAACATCTACCGAGGGAACCTTGAGGTACTGTAGAAGTCGAGCCTCAACATCCTCTTTAATCTGGAAAACGGTTTTTCCTGATACAGGAACGACCCCAATAAACGGAAGCTGTATGGCCCCCGAGGCGCCCACGGGGGATCCCGGGACATTGGCCTTGTATGGGGCAGAAGAGAGTTCAGGCTCTCCGGCGACATTAACCCGCAGCACATCTCCCGGACCGACTAGGTAGTCGAATTGTGGCGGGCTTGGGGGGGGCAGGGTTGTGTTCGCGCCCACCTCAACAGGGGTGGCCCCAGCGCAACCAATAAGTAATAGCGAGAGAATGCCCCAGGAGGTCTGCGAATAAAGAGGGCTGGGAGACAGGAAGAATCTCATAAGTGGCTTTCAGTGAATCACTTGAAGCCGGACAGTTTACCGTGATATCGAGGGAGCGCTGCTAGGGCAGAGGGTTCAAGGCCGAGTCGCCTTTTTACCTCGATGTACATCCAAAGGTTCCACACGATAAGCATCGCAGCAGATCCCATGGCCGCACCCTCTGCCCCCCAAATCGGCATAAGCCAAAAATTAAGTGCGATTTTGAGAATTGCAGCGACCGTAAGAGCTTTTACGGCAGCCCAATGGTTGCCCGTCATGTTGAGAAGAAATCCAACAGACCCTGTGAGCGCGTTCAGGCATTGCGCAAGGGCTATATAGGTAAGCGGGACCTGTGCGTCTTCAAATCCTGGTCCGAAAAAAGGGAGATACCAAGGGGCTGCCAGCGTAATAAAAGCTGTTGCGGGTATTGAGTAGAGAAGGATTCCCCTCGCGGCTATTCCCAGAATTCGTTGTAAATCGTCTTTTTTGTCTTCCGAATACAATTGTGAGATTAGCGGGGCAATGGCTGCGTTCACGGCAGCCAAACCGAAAAGGATTAAAAGGCCTGCCCGATTGGCGATTGAATAAAGCGCGGCTTCGTCGGGGCCAGCCAAAAACCCGAGCATCGCTGGGTCGGCTTGATGGATGAGAAGAGCCGCTAAAGAAGACCAGCACAGGCCGAGCCCGGCCAACGCCACCCTCTTTGCCCTGCCGCGGGACGGTGCTTTGGCAATGCCGATAGGCATAGCCTTCCGTTTCCAAGCAGCTGCAATCGCTAGGCCAATTCCAAGAGAGAGGGCCCAGACTAGGGCCACCATGGGAGGCGTTAGGGAAATTCCGGCACCATTCAACGCGACAATGCCAACAATAACCCCGACGAAGACTCCCGCTTGGGTAGGGAAGAGCGCTTTTACTGGTTTCTTGAGTCCTTGCAGCGCTCCCTGACAGTGCAAGTTCGCTGCCTGGATAGGGACCATGACCGCCACTGCGAGTAAAACAGTTTTTAATGGAGGGGAAACTGGCGAGATGACGACCCCGGTTGCAAATGCGCCGCCGACAAGGGCACCCGATATGCTCATTCTTTTGCCAGCCCATGCAATTAGACCTTTTGGGCTTTTTTGGGGGGTTTCCGCGAGCAGGCTCGGGATAAATCGGACAAGAGCCGTGTGAATACCTAAGGTCCCGATGGTTTGAAGGATTGCCAACCAGGCCAAGCCGATGGCGAGTATGCCGTATCCAGATTTCCCCAAAGACCGGGTGAGCGCGAATTCGGTGATTAGGGCGAGGGCTAGGGCAAAGCCACGGAGCAGGAAGACCCCGCTGCTTCCGCGCTTGAGAATGCTTACTAGCCCGGCGAGCTGAGCCTCGGAATGTTCGCCCTTGTTTCGCACATGAAGAGTGTAGGTCGTTTCTTTGGGCCCCACGGCCTTAACATAGATGTCCGATGGGAATCGAAGGGCTCCTGGTTGTTGCTCTAACGTTTGCGGTGCTTCTTCTCTTGATTTCAGAGAAGGCCACCGTTGATGGCATAGGAATCGGACTGCTTGTTGTGCTTGTCGGCGCAGGAGCTGCTCTTGAGATTTTAAGGCCAGGCTTTAGGGCCAGTGAAAGCCTGCTAAGCGTGGACGATGCACTTGGGTTATTTGGCAACTATGCCGTTCTGATGATTGCTTCCCTCTACGTCATCGGAGAGGGTTTGACTCGAACGGGTGCCGTTGAATTTATTGCTCGTGGCGTCCTTAAGTTCAGCGGTGGTCGCGAGAGCCTTCTTGTGTTGTTAATCGGCTTAATCGCTGGTGTCATTTCGGCTCTGCTCAACAACACTGCTGTGGTGGTTGTTTTCATCCCCGTCCTGATTGGCGTTGCAAACCGTACAGGCATACCTGCTTCTAGGCTCCTTCTGCCTCTGGCTTTTGCCTCAACGCTGGGTGGAATGTGCACCCTAGTTGGCACGTCTACCAACCTTTTAGTTAGCGGGGTTGCCGAAGCGCTTGGTCAAGCTCCGCTGGGAATGTTTGAAATGACGCCCATTGGCGTGCCCATACTTGTTGTCGGGGTTGGTTTTATGGCTTTGTTTTCTAAATACCTTGTCCCGGCTCGCCAATCGCTCACAGCGATGATGGCTGGTACAGAAACAAGAGAATATGTCACGGAGCTGGAGATCCCGACGAAATCGCCCTTAATCGGGAAAACCTACAGCGAGGTGTTTTCTTCGGTGCGCGCAGACATTCTTTGTTTTATTCGCGGCGAGGCCATGATTTGGCCACCATTCGAAGAAACGGTCATTGAAAGCGGCGATGTTGTCATGCTGCGGGGCAATGTTGACATCATTGCGGGGTTGGAAGAAGAGTTGGGGTTGGAGGTGTTTAAGGAGATTCGCTTTGATCCCAAGACAATGCAATTTTTTGAATTGGCGGTATCCCCTCATTCATCCTTAATTGGCCGGAGAGTCGGCGATCTCCACCTGTGGCGCGATTACGAGGCCCTTGTTGTTGCGGTTCTCCGAGAAGGTCAACATATCCTGCAGAGATCGACACAGCTGATACTTCGCCCCGGAGACCTTCTCCTTGTTTATGGCGAGGATGCTGCGCAGGCGAAAATTCGAGCGCGAAGCGATTTCTTCCTTCTTTCAGGGGCGCACGAATGGGTTGTTTTGCGCGGCAAGGGTCGCCTAGCGCTTTGCGTAGCCTTGGTTGCCATGGGCCTTTTTTCACTTTGCTCTCTAACCGGCAATGGTCAATACCTTCCATTAATCGCAATGGGTGGCGCTGTTTGTACAGTTGCTGGAGGATGCTTAACTTCTCGTCGAGCGTATCGCAGCATTGACTGGCCAATCCTAATTTTCATCATCGGGACCCTTGCCCTTGGAAAGGCGATGGCGAACTCGGGCGCAGCAGACTTTTTTGCAAATGGCCTTGTTCGGGCCTTGGTTGGCTTCGGCCCCTTAGTGGTCATGGGAGGGATAGGGGCCCTGTGTGTTTTGCTTTCCGCGCTTGTTTCAAATGGAGCAATTGCCATTTTGATGGCTCCCATTGCTCTACAGGCCGCAGCATCAGTGGCCGGTATCGAAGGGCTCGATGCCGAGGCCACGGCCCTTTTGAGCCGAGCATTTCTAATGACCGTGGTGTTCTCCGCCTCTGTGTGTTTTGCTACGCCTCTTGGTCACCAAGTGAATCTCATGGTTTTCGGCCCCGGCGGATACAAGTTTTCTGATTTTCTCAGAATGGGCCTACCCCTAAGCATTCTGGCGCTTGGGATGATTCTTTACGGATTGTCCTCTGCGGCCGGAATGTAGCCTATTTTGTTCGGAACCGAATAGCGGCTTTTGGGTTATCCTGGTGTCGTTGGGCATTCCCCGACACCCTTAATTAAATGAAAACTTCTAACGTACTGCTAGTTATTTTGGGCGGCATGGCCGGAGGCCTTGTTGGCTCAGCCCTTTTTTCGAGCTCTGATGGGGCCGGAGTTGATCTCACGGCGCAAGCTCCCGATTTAGCCGTCAGTGAAGACAGCGCCTCCTCTGATGCCCTTTCACAGCGGGTTAACGCCCTCGAGGAGGACATTTCTATGCTTGAGGGTCAGCTTAATCGATTTAGGGATGAAGCCGGTAGAGGCCCCAGAAGGGATGTGCCTCCACCGAATGGAGGTTCTGGCGATGGCCCTTTGGCCGCAGCTCTTGGCGGCGGGGCACTTGAAGACGCCGTTACCGATGTTCTTGAGAGCCGAGAAGAGGCGCAGCGCCGAGAGCGCGATGAGCGCCGTGCGCAGCAGGCTCAAGAGCGCATGGACCGGAGGATGGAGCGCTACGCTGAGGAACTAGGTCTTGATGCTTATCAGACCCAGGAAATGAGTCGAGTCCTTTTGGCCTCAGAAACAAAAATGCGAGACTACTTTGAAGAGCTTCGCGAAACAGGTGGATGGGATCGCGAGGAAATGCGCGAGAGCATGACTGAAATGCGCGAGGGGACCATGGAAGAGCTTTCCTCAATCCTTTCCGTTGACCAGCTCAGCCAATATGAAGAATCCTCTTCCCGTGGCGGTTGGGGTGGCTGGGGCGGTGGCCGTGGAGGCGGTGGAGGTAGAGACAGTGGTGGTGGTCGCGGTGGTCGTGGCGGTGGCCGCGGCGGCGAATACTAGTCCATATTTAGGGGCAGTCCGGATAAGGCGGCCACGCTCTTTCTGAGTGTGGCCGCCATTTCCTTACGGCTTCCCTTGGGCATCACCGGGTCCCCGATAAAAATGCGAGCTTCGCATCCGCCGGAGGCACAAAAAGAGGCAAAATGTTCAGGAAAGGACATCTCGCTTGCCCAAGCGGCTTCGCGGGAGCCATAAGCCAACCCAATTGGGACACAAGGCTTCCCAGAATTAATTGGTGCGCTAAAAAGTGTCGACTTGAAATGCAAAATCTCTTTACCATTCCAAGCGCGACCTTCAGGGAAAAACACAACGCGGGCGCCTGCGCCGAGCCATTCCCCCATCTCTTCGATTGTTTTCCGGGCGCCGGCTCGTTTTCCGCGGACAACGAAAAGAGTCCCCCCTGCTCGGGCCAGAACGCCAAAGCCGATCCATCCGGCGACCTCGTGCCTTGATATAAAGCATCCGGGGAAGACTGAATACAGAACCGGAATATCTAACCAGGACCAGTGGTTTGCTACCACGACAACGCCTTTTGGAGGCAGGGGCCCTTGGACGCTGACTTTTACTCCCAAAATCCAGCAAATCCCCTTGCCCCAGATGTGGCCGGCAACAGTGCTCACCTTGAGTCCGAGGGGCAGCGACAAGGTTCGCAAAATGCCGCCGGGAACCACAACAAACCCAGCAATGCCGGTCCAAACGACAGAGGCTAAAAGGCGCAGAACTCTCAAATCAATTGCTTTGAAGCTCAGAAAGAGTTTCGACTAAAAACTCCTTTCCATCGCCAAAGCACATTAAGCAATTCTCCCTCTCAAATAGAGGGTTCTTAATTCCGGCATATCCGGGCGAGAGGCTGCGTTTTATCATTAAGACAGTGCGCGCCTCAAACGCATTCAAGATTGGCATTCCTGCGATTGGGCTGGCAGGGTCTTCGATTGCGGCTGGATTTACAACGTCATTTGCCCCAATGATGACGGCGACATCAATGTCCCTGAAATCACTGTTAATCCTCTCCATTTCAAACAATTGCTCATAGGGGACATCCGCTTCTGCCAAAAGGACATTCATGTGTCCAGGCATGCGGCCTGCCACGGGGTGAATGGCGTAGGAAATTTCGGCATTCCGCTCTTCGAGCTCTTGGGCAAGTTGCTTAACTACATGCTGAGCCTGTGCTACTGCCATTCCATACCCAGGGACAAAGACAACCTTTTCGGCGGTTTCTAATATCATTGCCGCTTCTTCGGGCGAGGCGGATTTTACATTCTCATATTCGCTGGTGTCGCCCCCCCCGTCTCCGTCACCAAACCCTCCCACTAACACATTGGCGAGAGATCTGTTCATGGCCCGGCACATGAGGCCGGTAAGAATTAAGCCAGCAGCGCCGACTAGGGCGCCCGCAGTAATGAGGAGAGAGTTCCCAATGACAAACCCCGCCATAGAGGCGGCCAATCCGGAGTATGAATTAAGCAAAGAAACAACGACGGGCATATCGGCCCCGCCGATTGGAATCACGGATAAAACCCCCAGAAGGCCTGCAATGGCGACCAAGGCATAGAGGCTTTTCTGGGCGCTTGCTCCCTCCGCTCCCCATCCGGCTTGCCAAGAGCAATAGACGGCTGCGCCAAGCAGGGCCAGCGACAGAAAGTGTCGAGCGGGTAGGAGGAGGGGCTTCCCGGGGATTTTCCCTGACAGTTTCCCCATTGCGACCAACGAACCAGTCAAGGTGATTGCGCCGATAAAGACAGAGAGCATTACCGCTACGGTCCACGTAATCGCGGCGCTTTCGCC